>NZ_JAHBDP010000083.1:0-58651 GCF_019956495.1 Pseudomonas sp. BF-B-26
GCGGTATTCCAGTCACATAGATGCTGGATGTACCGACGCCTTCGCGAGCAAGCCCGCTCCCACAGGGGTTATTCGGTACTGCCGAGGCCTTGCCAGTGTTTGAGGCCGATAAAGATAAAACGTAACTGCTGGGTAATTTTCGCCTGTGGCGTCAGATGCTCGGGCAGCGCCTCGGCAGGCGGATCAATGATGTCCGGCAAGGTCGCGAACACGCTTTTGACAATCAGGTCAGCCATGACGCTCAGGCCGGCGATGTCCAGGTGTTGCAGCTTCGGCATCAAGGACAAGTCGGCCGCCAGGTCCGAGCTAATGTCTTCGCGCAAGCGGCCAATGGCCTGGCGCACTGGCAACGAGCCGCCGTATTGCTCGCGAGCGAGAAACAGGAACTGCGAGCGATTGGCCGTGACCACGTCGAGAAAGATCCGCACCGAGGCGTCAATGATGCCGCCCATGACGAACTCGTTGTGGCGCACCAGGCGAATGGTTTCGCGGAAGGTCTGACCGACTTCACTCACCAGCACCAGGCCCAGTTCATCCATATCGGCGAAATGCCGGTAGAAACCGGTGGGCACGATCCCCGCGGTTCTGGCGACTTCGCGCAGGCTCAGGCTGCCGAATCCTCGGCCGCATTCCATCAAGTGGCGGGCAGCGTCCATCAGGGCGTTACGGGTCTGTTGTTTCTGTTCGGCGCGGGGCAGCATCGCAAGGGTGTTTTCTGGATAAGACAGCGGCGCACTCTAGCAAATCGGCTTTGCCGGCGTCGAATGACGATCGGGGGATCAAGCAGGGAAGTGAGGCATCTATAGCGTCAAAAGCCCAATCCGGGGATTGGGCTTTTTTTCAGGGCCGCCATGGGCTCAGCTCACAGCGCTGTTGCGTTCGATGACACGGTCACCACCACCTTCGGCCAGGGTTTGACCTTGTGGGGTGCGATCGGAACCATCGGCAGCCAGGGTTTGACCTTGTGGAGTGCGGTCGGAACCGTCAGCAGCCAGGGTTTGACCTTGTGGAGTGCGATCGGAACCGTCAGCAGCCAGGGTTTGACCTTGTGGGGTGCGATCGGAACCGTCAGCAGCCAGGGTTTGACCTTGTGGAGTGCGATCGGAACCGTCAGCAGCCAGGGTTTGGCCTTGTGGAGTGCGATCGGAACCGTCAGCAGCCAGGGTTTGACCTTGTGGAGTGCGGTCCGAGCCATCCTGGGTGATCAGGCCTTTTTCTTTCAGGCGATCATTGCCACCTTCGGCGACGGTTTGGCTGAACACCGAGTGGGTGGATTTGACTTGTGGGGTCGCCTGGTCAGCCGCTGGCAGGGCGAAAGCAGTGCTGGCCAGCATTGAGAGGGTAAGGCTAAGCAGTAATTGGCGTTTCATGATCGGGTGCTCCGTAGGAGGGCGATAAAGTGGGTACGAGGGCAATGCTACTCTTGATAAGTCGATACAAAAGTTCATAAACGCAATGGTAATAATCAACGGAATTGATTGTTCCGTGAGACAGCTCTAAATCGGGCGTTTCCGGCGGATGTTTTTGCGCTGAGATGGGTATTTTCCACTCACTTGCGCCATGTAAAAGTGCGGGGCCGGTAACGCTGGATTGGGGGGCATCCTGTCGTCGACCGATTATTTGAACGTTAAGCGGTATTTCGGTTAAACCTGCGCACCGTTTTTCAGTCGTAGATTCCATGGCAGGCCGGTTCTGGCCTAACGTTTCAAACGTGCGTCGCAGTCAGGGCGCTCAGTCGTATCAGGAGCCCTGTGCAATGAAGCGCACTCGTAAAGTTTTTATCTGGACCCTCGCCAGCCTGGTTGTCCTGCTGGCCGTATTGGTTCTGATCATCGCGTTCTTCGATTGGAACCGGATCAAACCACCGCTTAACGCCAAGGTTTCCGAAGAGCTGCACCGCCCGTTCGCCATCAACGGCAACCTCGCGGTGGTCTGGCAGCGTGAGCCCGGCGAAGGCGGCTGGCGCGCGTGGGTGCCGTGGCCGCATGTCGTGGCGCAGGACTTGAGCCTGGGCAACCCGGACTGGTCGAAGAAGCCGCAAATGGTCACCCTCAAACGCGTCGAGTTGCGCATCTCGCCCCTGGCCTTGCTGGCGCAGCGCGTGGTGATCCCGCGTATTGACCTGACCGAACCGAATGCCGACCTCCAGCGCCTGGCCGACGGCCGTGCAAACTGGACCTTCAAGTTCGACCCCAAAGACCCGAACGCCGAGCCTTCACGCTGGGTGGTGGACATCGGTGCGATCGGCTTCGACAAAGGCCACGTGATCCTCGACGACCAGAGCCTGAAGACTCAGCTCGACTTGATCATCGACCCGCTGGGCAAACCTATTCCGTTCAGTGACATCGTCGGTGACAAAGCCGCGAAAACCGCGTCGGAAAAGGGCGCCTCGCCGCAGGATTACGCGTTCGCGCTGAAGGTCAAAGGCCAGTACCACGGCCAGACACTCGCGGGCGAAGGCAAGGTCGGCGGCCTGCTGGCGTTGCAGGACGCGGCCAGACCGTTCCCGCTTCAAGCAAAAGTGAACATCGCTGACACCCGTGTCGAACTGGCCGGCACCCTCACCGATCCACTGAATCTCGGTGCCCTGGACTTGCGTCTGAAGCTGGCCGGCACCAGCCTGGGCAATCTCTACCCGCTGACCGGGGTAACCCTGCCGGACACACCGCCGTACGAAACTGACGGCCACTTGATCGCCAAGCTGCATGAAGCGGACGGTGCAGTGTTCCGTTACGAAGAATTCAACGGCAAGATCGGCCAGAGCGATATCCATGGCAGCCTGACTTATGTCGCCAGTCAGCCGCGCCCGAAGCTGAGCGGATCGCTGGTTTCCAATCAACTGCTGTTTGCCGACCTGGCTCCGCTGATCGGTGCCGATTCCAACGCCAAACAAAAGGCCCGCGGCGGCGAAAGCAACCAGCCGGCGGACAAGGTGTTGCCGGTCGAAGAGTTCAAAACCGAGCGCTGGCGCGATATGGACGCCGACGTCGAGTTCACTGGCAAGCGCATCGTCCACAGTGAAAAACTGCCGTTCAACGATCTCTACACCCACCTGATGCTCACTGATGGCGTGCTCAGCCTGGAACCCCTGCGCTTCGGTGTCGCCGGCGGTAACCTGGACGCTCAGATTCGCCTCAATGGCCGAACCGAACCGTTGGAAGGCCAGGCCAAACTCACCGCACGCAAGTTCAAACTCAAGCAGTTGTTCCCGACCTTTGAACCGATGAAAACCAGTTTCGGCGAACTCAATGGCGATGCCGACATCACCGGTCGTGGCAACTCGGTGGCCAAACTGCTGGGCACCGCCAATGGCAATCTGAAGATGCTGATCAACGATGGCGCTATCAGCCGCGAGTTGATGGAGCTGGCCGGGCTGAACGTCGGCAACTATGTGGTGGGCAAGATCTTTGGCGACAAGGAAGTGAAGATCAACTGCGCTGCCGCCGACTTCGACATCAAGACCGGACTGGCGACCACGCGTCTGTTCGTCTTCGATACCGAAAACGCGATCGTCTACATCGATGGCACCGCCGACATGGCGACTGAGCAACTGGACCTGACCATCACGCCGGAATCCAAGGGCTGGCGCGTGATTTCGTTGCGTTCGCCGCTGTATGTACGGGGCAAGTTCATCAAACCTGATGCCGGTGTGAAGGCTGTGCCGCTGATGCTGCGCGGAGCCGGAATGGTTGCACTGGGTGTGCTTGCCGCGCCTGCGGCGGGCTTGCTGGCGCTGATAGCGCCGAGCGCTGGCGAACCGAATCAGTGCGCGCCGTTGCTGGAGCAGATGAAGGCCGGCAAGGCACCCGTCACCGTCAAACCCACCCGGTAATCCGTTGGCGTCTGTTACGACGCCATCGCGGGCAAGCCATGCTCCTACAGATCTCGAGCCCGACACGAAACCTGTAGGAGCATGGCTTGCCCGCGATGGCGATTAACAGGCATTACAAATCTTTCAGAATGTCCGCCATGTCATCCGCGTCGTTCTCCTGTAGGAGCTGCCGAAGGCTGCGATCTTGGCAATAGACCAGACAATCGAGCTTCTTCCTGCAACCACGCAAAAAACGCCCGCACCGGCGGATGCCGTTCGCGCCCCGGCACGCACAGTGCAGCGTAACCGGCACCATCGACCTGAACCTCACCCTTGTAAGCCACCAGCAAACCACTGGCCACGGTCTCGGACACCAGAATATTGCTCGCCAGCACCAGGCCTTGCCCGGCAATCGCCGCTTGCAGGGCGTAATGCTCTTCGTCGTATTCACGAACCGCTGGCTGCCCGGCAAGCCAGGTCTCGCCGGATTGTGCGCACCAGGCTTCCCAGCCGTGGGCGTACAGTTTGGAGTTGTGCCAGCGCACGCTGATCAGCGTCGGCGCTTGGCTGGCGGCCAGGGCGACTTGCTCGGGCGAGCCATAGACGCCGAAGGATTCGTCGAACAGGCACAGGCCATAAAGGTTCGGGTAGTCATCGAGGCTGTAACGCACCACCAGATCGACGCTGGCGTCCTGATGCAGATCGATGACTTCGCAATGGGTATCGAGCCGCAGGCTGATGTTCGGGTGCCGGGCGTAGAACCGGCCCAGCCTGGGCACCAGCCACAAGGCAGCGAATGCGGCGGTGGTGGAGATCGTCAGGCTCGCGCCGCTGCGTTGCGGGCGCAAGGTATCGACACTTTGCGCCACTTCCAGCAAGGCACCGTGCAAGCTGTGGAACAGCCGTTCACCGCAGTCCGTCAGGCGAACTTGCCGTGGCAGTCGCTCGAACAGCGGCACACCGAGCCAGGTCTCCAGCGAGCGAATCTGATGGGAAACCGCCGTCGGTGTCACCGAGAGTTCTTCGGCGGCTGCCTTGAAGCTCAGCAGGCGCGAGGCGGATTCAAAGGCGCGCAGGGCGGTCAGCGGCAGCGAGGCAAACATTGAAAGCTCCATGGGTGAAATCAATTCATCCAGACTGATTTTTGCTCATTTGAAGAGGGGCGGCTGTGCGCTTCAAGCTGCAAGCCACCAGCAGTTTGAGTTTAGTCCTTCAGGAGATTCAGATGAGCACAATTCTTGCCATACATGCCAGCCCCCGTGGCGACCGTTCTCATTCCCGGCGCTTGGCCGAGGTGTTTCTTTCAGCTTGGCAGGCGGTCAATCCACAGTCGCACTTGACCCGTCGCGAAGTCGGTCGGGCGTTGATTCCGCCGGTCAACGAGGCGTTTGTGGCCGCCGCGTTTTACCCCGAGCCCGATGCGCGGCCGCTGTCGATGCAGGCCGACCTGGCGTTCAGCGATGAACTGGTGGGTGAATTGCTCGGTCACGATTTATTGGTGATTTCCACGCCGATGCACAACTTCAGCGTGCCCAGCGGCCTCAAGGCCTGGATCGATCAGATTGTGCGGTTGGGGCTGACCTTCAATCACACCCTGGACAATGGCGTCGCTCAATACGAGCCGCTGGTGCAGGGCAAAAAGGCGTTGATCGTCACCAGTCGCGGCGGGTTCGGTTTCGGGCCGGGTGGAGAACTTGAGGCAATGAACCATGCCGATCCGTTGTTGCGAACGGCATTGGGGTTCATCGGCATCACCGACATCACGGTCGTGGCCGCCGAAGGCGAAGAGTCCGAGGAACGCACCTTCCAGATCTCCGCCGCCGAGGCCGAGCAGCGTTTGCGGGCGCTGGCCAGGGAGTTCTAGATGGCCTGGCTGTTTTTGCTGATCGCCGCCGGCTTCGAGGTCACCTTTGCCATGGGCATGAAATACGCCGAGGGCTTCACCCGGCTCTGGCCATCGATGATCACCGTGGTGGCCGCGGTGGGCGGGATCTACTTCCTGACCCTGGCCATGCGCGAGTTGCCGGTGAGCATCGCTTACCCGATCTGGACCGCCATCGGCTCACTGGGCACGGTGTTTCTCGGGTTTGCGTTGCTCGGTGAAAGCCTGACGGCGGTCAAACTGGTGTCGGTCGGATTGATCGTGGCGGGGGTGGTGGGGCTGAAGTAGGGCGGGATGTCATAGACTGGTCGCCGAGTTGTCATCTTCGATGCCGATGCTTGGCTGATGTCTTGCATCCCGCCTGGCGTCACTTCACCGATCACAAGGATGTTCGCCCATGTCGCAAGGTTCCGCCCCGCGTTACCCGTTGGTGCTGGTCCCGGGAATGCTCGGGTTTATCCGTCTGCTGATCTATCCGTATTGGTTCGGGATCATTTCTGCGCTGCGCCGGGGTGGGGCGACGGTGATTGCGGTGCAGGTCTCGCCGATCAACTCCTGCGAAGTGCGCGGCGAGCAACTGCTGGCGCGGATCGAGGAAATCCTGCGGGAAACCGGGGCCGAGAAAGTCAACCTGATCGGCCACAGCCAAGGGGCGCTGACCGCCCGCTATGCCGCGGCCAAACGCCCGGACCGGGTCGCCTCGGTCACCTCGGTGGCAGGACCCAATCACGGCTCGGAGCTGGCGGATTACCTGCACAAACACTATCCGGGAAACAGCGCCAAGGGGCGTTTGCTCTGCGTTTTGCTGCGCTGGATCTGTGCACTGATGAGCCTGCTGGAAACCGGTTATCGCGGACCGAAATTGCCGGTTGATATCCATGCCTCCCATCATTCACTGACGACGGAAGGCGTGGCGCTGTTCAACCAGCGTTATCCACAGGGCTTGCCTGAAACCTGGGGCGGGCAGGGGCCGGAAGAGGTCAATGGCGTGCGGTATTACTCCTGGTCCGGGACCTTGCAGCCGGGCAAGACCAATCGCGGGCGAAACCTGTTCGATGGGACTAACCGCAGTTGTCGGTTGTTTGCCAGAACCTTCGTTCGAGAAGCCGGGCATTGCGACGGAATGGTCGGGCGTTACAGCTCGCATCTGGGGACAGTGATTGGGGATGAGTATCCGATGGATCACTTCGACATCGTCAATCAGTCGTTGGGTTTGGTGGGCAGGAGCGCGGAGCCGGTGCGGTTGTTTGTCGAGCATGCGGCGCGGCTGAAAGCGGCCGGGGTTTAGCCTTCAGACCGAGTTATCGTTCTTCGCGAGCAAGCCCGCTCCCACAGGGGAATGCATTCCAAATGTGGGAGCGGGCTTGCTCGCGAAGGCGCCAGATCAGGCAGCGACGACCTTACGCCCCAACACCGTGGTCCAGCGCTCCGAAAGAATCACCCCACCCAACGTCAACATCCCGCCCACCAAGTGATACATCGCCAACTGCTCATGCAGCACCACCGCCGCGATCAGCGCAGTAATCAACGGCAGCAGATTGAAAAACAGCGTAGTCCGGCTCGGCCCCAGGCGGATCACGGCCTGCATCCACGCCAATGGCGCAACCATCGAAGCCAGCAGGCAGGCGTAAAGCACCAGCGGAATGTTCTGCAGCGTCGGACCGATCTTCGGCGAAGCGAGGAACAGCGGAAACAGTACCGCCACGGCCACCCATACCTGCATGTACAGCAACACCAGCGGCGGTAAACGCAGCTGCCATTTTTTCAGCAGTGTGCTGTAGATCGCGTAGGCCAGGGTGGCGATCAGCATCATCGCGTCACCCAGGTTCACCCCGTGTTCGAGCAGCGCGCCAAGGCTGCCGGACGAGACGACCACCAATACCCCCGCGAACGACAGCACCGCACCGGCCAGTGCGCCGATGGTCAGGCGCTGGCCGAGGCTAATGATCGCCATGGCCAGCGACATCAGTGGCATCAGCGACAGGATGATGCCCATGTTGGTGGCCGAGGTCAGGCTCGCCGCGAAGTACGCCAGGCTTTGGTAAACCGCCATGCCGAGTACGCCGAGGACAAAGATCTTGCCCAGGTTCGGGCGGATCGTTGGCCAATGGGCGATCACCGGTTTGAGCATGAAGGGGGTGAACAGCAGTCCGGCAAGCAGCCAGCGGTAAAAGCCGATCTCGGCGGGGAAGATCGCCCCGGCCGACATCTTGGTGATCACGGTGTTGCCGGCCCAAATGAAAATGGCCAGCAGGGGATAAGCGTATTGCATCAGAGAAAACCAGAACGTTAATGAGGGGTGATTATCGCCTGTCTGGATACAAGCCTATACTTCGATCCAGACAACCTGCCCCTGATGACGGACAGCATGAACAGTAAACACATCGATCTGCTCGACTTCAGCGAACTGCCGGCCCCGGTGTACTTCCGTTATGCCGACTTTGATGCGCATCGTTATGCCTCGGCGCACCGTCATCCATGGGGCACGCTGGAGTATTCGGCCCACGGTGTATTGCACATGGAAATCGGTGGCAGCCGCTTCATGTCACCGCCGCAATACGCGGTATGGGTGCCGCCGCAGACCGAACACAGCTTCTATAGCCATCAGCCGATCAACTATCGCGCGGTCTGCCTGGCTCCGCCGATGTGCCAGGACCTGCCGCAACAGGCCTGCACCCTGGCCATCAGCGACATCCTTAAAGCGATCCTCAAAGACTTCGCCGGCCGCGATGTGAAGATTCCCGAGCACGAAGCCGACCAACGTCTGGCCCAGGTGTTGGTGGACCAACTGCAGCAGGCGCCGGTGCAGGAGTGTTATTTGCCCTACGCCAGCAGCCCTGGCTTGTTCGGGATACTCGAAGCCTTGCAGGCCGAGCCCGGTGATAACCGACCTTTGGCGGAGTGGGCCGCGCAGATCCATGTCAGCGAACGCACCCTGGCGCGGCGGTTCGTGCGTGAGTTGGGCATGAGTTTTGGCGAGTGGCGGCAGCGGTTGCGGTTTCTGGCAGCGATCGAAGCGCTGGACAGCCACCGCAGCATCCAGGAAATCGCCTTTGACATGGGCTACAGCACGGGCTCTGCGTTTATCGCGATGTTTCAACGCCAGGCAGGGTGCACGCCGGAACAGTATCGGCGACACCGGGGAGCCTGATGTTCCTGAGTAGTAGTGTTTCTTAAATAATACTGAATGAACGTTAATTGAATGTTGCGGTGTCGTGTGTTGTAGCGTTGTTTAGTTGACATCTGTTTTATTGCGAAGCCTCTTACAGGTTTTGTCGGAAATACACTCAATAAAATTTCTATGCTTCGCTGTATGCTCCAGTACGCATTTATTAACTTGCTTTGGAATCATCAATCATGGGGCATTCAGTTCTAGTTCGCGGACCGTCTGTATTAAGTACGCAAGAAACAAGTATTCATCATGAATTTATCAAAGAGGCTCTGCCCGCATGGGTGGCGGATGCCTCGTTGGAAAGAGTGCAGGCGCTGAAATTAGGGCTTTCCGGTATCCCTCGATGGAGTAAAGAGGCGTCTTCGGCATTGCACTCAAGTCTGAAAAAAACGATGGTGGCGAGTTGGAAAGCCCAAAATGATGTCGACCGAATGCTCGGTGAATTGCAGGATGTTTACGCGTTTGCCGAACCCTTGCTACAACAGGCATTGAAACAACAATACGGAGTCGACATCGATGTCAGAAGCACTTATTTGAAGTTGTTCTCTCCGGCAAAGTTGTCCCCGTGGGCGCATAACATTACGGGCGGTGTCAGTTCTAGAACCGTCTCCGTACTTGATGCAGCATTGCACAACTTTGCACTCAATGAAGTTCTGCTCTCTGACTCGCAGTTTATTTCCAGACCTGACGAACTGGGGCACTTTGAAGTACTGGACATCCGAAACAAGGTGTCTATCGAGCAGTTCAAAACAGTATGTCGGGAACTGGATATTGGCGCTCGATACAAAGAACACCTCGAAAGTTATTTGCGTCCCACCGATGGCCTGGCAAAAGGCGTGGTGCAGCACAGAATTATCAAAAGTCAGAAAGCCGCGCTGAGTGCCGCCATGGATTGGGCCTTGATGCGAAAAGATATCTCGGCCAACGGCTATCGGTTGGTGAAGGGCATAACCGAGGGGGTTAAAGGCCTGAAACTGGAAGGCATCCCGGTTCGTTACTATCACCTGACGATGCTGGACACACGGCTGCACGGCATTGTGCTGATCGCCGGTGATCTGGACGCTGCCGGTGCAGGGAGGCGACTCATTGCCTATGTGCCGAACGACCCTGATCATCCGTTGAAAGAGTATGCGTCGCTGGGCGAGTTCGCGCTCGAACTCACCCGCCAGTTGCGCGACGCGGGCCAGGCGCCCACGCGTGATGGCCTCCCAAACAGGCGCAGTTATCAGCAGTTCTTCAGCCGCTTTGTCGCCCATCAGCAACGCGGGCATTTCTTTGCCGAACTTAACAGCAAACTTGTCGTGATCACCCGGCATGAAAAGGAATGGGGCGTGGACCTGCCTGTCTGGCGAGAAACTGCCGTGGATAACCCACGCCTTCGTTTTGGGACCCTGAAGTTCGAAGAGGATAGCGAAACCCGTTTCAATGGCGACCTGTGGGTTTATCTCTACCAGGTCCAACAAAACAAAATCCTCAACGACGCACGGGAGATGGTGATTTCCACCGCCGATGCCGACCGCATGGAGCGTTGGGCCTGGTTCGACAATTTGGAGAAGATGCTGTCCGACGTTCTCAATGCCGCATTATTGGTCGTGACGCCGTTCGTGCCTTTTCTGGGCGAGGCCATGATGGCTTACATGGTTTATCAATTAGTCAGTGAAGTGGTCGAAGGTGTCGTTGACCTGGCCGAAGGTGTTTATCTGGAAGGGGCCGAGCACCTGATCGGCTTCGCTGAAAGTTTGATCCAGTTGGGCACGTTCGGCGCGGGCATGAAGCTCGGATCGGAGGTGGTGCTACCCAAGCTTTCTTCGTTCATCGAAGGGAGCAAGCCGGTCACCCTGGCCAACGGCGACAAGCGTCTATGGGGGCAGAACCTTGAGGCCTACCAGCGCGATCTTATGCTGTCCGCCGATTCAAAACCCGACGATCAATGGCTGCATCGGCATGAAGGCAAGCCGATCCTCAATCTCGATACGCGCTACTTCGAACTCAATAAAGACCCGCAGACTGGCAAGCACCGAGTGCAACATCCAGCCCGGCCGGACGCGTATCAACCGGTGGTCGAGAGTAACGGAGAAGGCGCCTTCGTGATTGAAGGAGAGCAGCCGCATTTGTGGGATGACGATACGTTGATGGCGCGACTCGGCCAGTCAATGAAAGGGTTGGCGGACGCATACGGCGACATTCGAACGGTCAGTCGCAGCGACGTCAACGCGATCCGCCGGATGTATGTCGACAAGGAGCGCGCTTTGCCCTTGCTGAGCGATACCGTGACGCGCTTCCGGATCGACCACGATATTCAGACATTTATTGAGCAGATTGGCAGTGATCATCCGCAAGACTATTTAAAAGCCGACCCTGCCTTTCAGTTCCGGTTGCTCGATGGCGTATGGCCCGGTAGGGCAATTGAGCTGGTGGGTGCTGACGGTCAGGTCCTTGAGGTGATTGGCCGTGCCGACGCGTCACCTGTTCGGATACGAAAGGATCGCTTGATCGACGGTGATTTGCTTAAAACGCTGTTGGCCCACCTTGATCAAGCTGAAACAAAAACACTGATGAACAACGAGTTCGGCGCACCGGTATTGGCCGCCGAGGTGAACGCGCGACAGCTGCGGCTTGAACTGGCGAAACTTGCCAAAAACAGGCGCACAGGGCTGTTCGAGGCGCGCTACCGTCAGCTTGAAAATGCCCGAAGTGCGAAGAGTGCCTTGGTGCGAAATATCCAGGACCGAGTGCCGGATTTGCCGGGCACCGTTGCGCAAGAGTTGCTGGCGATTGCCTCCCCCGAGGAGTTGCAGGATATCGCACGAGCGAAACTGTCCGACAGATTGGAAAACCTCGCGCGCTGGGCTCTTAGGGACGTACGAAGTGCCCGGGCTTATGAAGGGCTGCATCTGAAGTCAGTCGACAATCCTGATACCCGCAGGCTGGCCTTGCACTCGCTGGAAAACCTGCCCGGCTGGAATCCTGACGTGCGAATCGACGTTCACCGGTTCGAGTTGGGAGGTGCGTTGCTGGACAGCATTGGCAAGGAAGATGCCGCCATTCGACGCACCATCGTCGAACGGGAAGACCTGACCTTCCAGGCCTATGACGATGAGGGCAACGCCTTGAATGCCGGGTCGGACTTTTATTCATCGATCCTGCAGGCACTACCGGACGCCGAGCGTAATGCCCTGAACATTCACATAGGGCAAGGACGGCAACTGAAAGAGGCGATTCGTAACCGGGCATTGAAACCTTATCGGCTCCTGAAAGTCCTTACAGACCTTCCGGTGCTTGACCCGCTCACTTTCGATCCACAGGTCATGCGCCTGCGTGGTGGCGCGCCGACCGGCGAAGGTGAGGCGGTCGTGTTGCAGGCGATTGGGGATCTTTATCCGGAACATGTTGCAGGTGCGTTTGGTTCTTCCGTCTCGTCCTACGCAAAATATGACTACCTGCGTGGCTTGAAGCTGATAAAGGACAATTTCGAAGAGCACTTTTCTTCTCTTCGGCAGGCGTTGTATAACGCCAACACCGCCGAAGATGCGCAAGCCAATGCAAACGTCGTACAGAGCATCGAAGCGTTGCCGGACCTGAAGAGGCTGATGCTGGACGAGCAATTCAAGTCATTGATTGAGCAGATGTTCACCAGGGATGGCCTGATCCCGCTGCCCGAATCCGAGCGCAACCTGGCCATCAATGCCCGAAATCTGGAGCGCACCGGCCGGACGGATGAGTATCAGGCGCTGTTACGTTCAGTCCGGGAAAACGCTGTAACGCCAAGCCCTGAATTGGCCGATTTGCGCAGCTATGGCGAGTGGCTGTCCAGTGATGTCGTGACGTCCGACGAACCGATTGAGGTTTCGCCGCCAATCATGGAGAACCTGAAAATGGCACAGCGTGCAATCTGCCGCACCAAGGAGCTTATCCCCCTGTCCGGCAATCAATTGCCGAGCATGTGGGAGAAGGGCGGTTCGGCGATTGCGAAGATCAAGGGTCTTAGGGAGCTGAACCTGGAGGAAGGTGGTTTCACCGCAAAACTGACCATCGCTGAAGCGGCTCGTAAAGCCATTGAAATCAAGGGCGGCAATTGCTCGGAAAACTCGAAAGTGACGTTTTCGATCCTCGCCAGCCAGCCCCGGACATCGAGCATTCACATCGTCAAAGCCTCTGACTTCGATCATCAATATGTGGTCATAGGCGACTTGGCCAATCCCGGGACTCTGGTCGTCGCCGATTCCTGGCCGGAGTTCCCCGCGGCGCATCTGGCGAGCAAGGGCTACTTCGAGTTCGAAATGCCGCCGGTGGAGACACTGGCGCCCGGTCCGGCCGTCAGCGAATACAACTTTATCAATGAGGCGCCACCAGGCCCGGCGACGTTGCCTGTCGTTTCCGAAACGAACACGTTCAGGCAGATAAAAATGAACAAGCTGTACACATCCGGGGCGTACGCCCAATGGACATCATTAAAAGAGTTAGGCCAAACCTACCGTGTGGAGGACGGCACTCCGGTTTCATTCGAGCGATTGCCTGCCTCGGTCATTGAAAATCGGGTTGAGGCTTATCGCAACTACTTGAAAGCGTTCGACGACATCCTGCGTGCGCAGGAGGATGCTGAATAATCGCTGGCGGATGAAGCGGTAACAGGTCTTGTCTACACTTCCCTTGAGGTCGCGCCGCTCGGCGCGACAACAAGGAGAAAACTTCATGAAAATGTTGCGTGTCCCTTTGTTGATGATCGGTCTGCTGTTCTGCGCCCAGGGCTTTGCCGCCACCGAGCAACAGAACAAGATGACCACCTGCAATGCTGACGCCACCGCGAAAAGCCTCAAGGGAGACGAACGCAAAGCGTTCATGAGCAATTGCCTCAAAGCGGCCCCGGCCGCCAATGACGCAAAAACCCTTACCCCTCAGCAAGAGAAGATGAAAACCTGCAACGCCGATGCCGCCACTCAGGC
Source organism: Pseudomonas sp. BF-B-26 (assembly GCF_019956495.1). NCBI lineage: Bacteria > Pseudomonadati > Pseudomonadota > Gammaproteobacteria > Pseudomonadales > Pseudomonadaceae > Pseudomonas > Pseudomonas sp. BF-B-26. The sequence goes on from NZ_JAHBDP010000083.1 coordinate 13,809, forward strand.
GTTGAAAGGCGATGCGCGTAAAGCCTTCATGAGCGAATGCCTGAAGAAAAAATAATCATTGGGCGGCAAGATGTGGGGGCTGAGAGGGTCTCATCGCGAGCAGGCTCACTCCCACATTTGTCCTGCGGACACAGATCCATTGTGGGAGCGGGCTTGCTCGCGAAGGGGCCGGCAAGGGCACTGAAAACAGCCGCCACCGCCCCCACTAAGGTCGACCTACACAATCCCTAGTGCTGGCATCGGAACGCTGGCAGACTGCCAATCCTTTTACGCCGTTCGTTTTGAGGCTGTATGCCAACGTTTTCTCAACGCCAAGTCTTGCAACTCATCAGTTGGGTCATCATTTTCGGCGGTTTGTTGCTGGTGATCCCGCTGCGATTACTGCCGAGTTTGCTGGCCGGCCTGCTGGTGTTCGAACTGGTCAACATGCTCACCCCGCAATTGCAGCGCCTGATCGAAGGGCGGCGTGCGCGCTGGCTGGCGGTGGCGTTGTTGGGAACGCTAGTGGTCAGTGTGTTGACGCTGATCTTTGCCGGTGCTTTCAGCTTTCTGCTGCATGAAGCGGAAAACCCCGGCGCTTCTCTCGACAAATTCATGCACGTGGTTGATCGGGCGCGCGGGCAACTGCCGCCGTTCATCGACGCCTATCTGCCCGCCAGCGCCGCCGAATTCCGTGTGGCGATTGGCGAATGGGTGAGCAAGCACCTCAGCGACTTGCAACTGGTGGGCAAGGACGCGGCGCACATGTTTGTGACGCTGCTGATCGGCATGGTGCTGGGGGCGATCATTGCCTTGCAGCGCGTGCCGGACGTGACCAAGCGCAAGCCATTGGCCGCCGCGCTGTTCGAACGCTTGCACCTGCTGGTCCAGGCGTTTCGCAACATCGTGTTCGCCCAGATCAAGATTTCCCTGCTCAACACCTTCTTCACCGGGATTTTCCTGGCGGTGGTCCTGCCGACGTTCGGGATAAAGCTGCCGCTGACCAAAACCCTGATCGTACTGACATTCCTGCTCGGCCTGCTGCCGGTGATCGGCAACCTGATGTCGAACACCCTGATCACCATCGTCGGTTTGTCGCTGTCGATCTGGGTGGCCGTGGCGGCGCTGGGTTACCTGATTTTTATCCACAAGCTCGAATACTTTCTCAACGCACGCATCGTTGGCGGGCAGATCAGTGCCAAGTCGTGGGAGTTGCTGTTGGCGATGCTGGTGTTCGAGGCCGCGTTCGGCCTGCCGGGGGTGGTGGCGGGGCCGATTTATTACGCGTACCTGAAGAGTGAGTTGAAGCAGGTAGGGATGGTTTGATCCGCTGCTGATCTACTGTGGCGAGGGGATTTATCCCCGTTGGGTCGCGAAGCGGCCCCCGTTATCCAAAAAAGAAGGGGCCGCTTCGCAGCCCAACGGGGATAAATCCCCTCGCCACAGATAAATCCCCTCGCCACAGATAAATCCTCTCACCACAGGGTGTCAGGTCAGTCCATGTTGCCGTAGCGCTTCATCGCTTCAATCGCCAAGCCGCTGCCGATGCTGCCGAAGATGTTCCCTTCCACATGCCGCGCGTTCGGCAACATCGCCGAGACGCTGTTGCGCAGTGCCGGAATCCCGCTCGAACCGCCGGTGAAGAACACCGTATCGACCTGATCGACTCGCACATTGGCGTCGTTCAACAGCTGGGTCACGCTGTTACGCACGCGCTCCAGCAAGTTGTCGATAGCCGATTCGAACAGTGCCCGGCTCAGCTCCACACTCAACCCCGGTTCGATGCGGTCCAGCGGCACATGGCGGCTGTCGGCGTGGGTCAGCTGGATCTTGGTTTCTTCCACTTCCATGGCCAGCCAATGGCCGGCGCGCTGGTCGATCAGCTTGAACAGGCGATCGATGCCGCCGGTGTCTTCGATGTCGTAACGCATGCTGCCCAGCGCCAGGGTCGACTTTTGCGAGTACACCGAGTTGATGGTGTGCCAGGTCGCCAGGTTCATGTGGTGGCTGGTCGGCATGTAGGCGCCGCTCTTCATCCGGCTGCCATAGCCGAACAGCGGCATCAGGCCTTGCAGGCTCAGCTGCTTGTCGAAATCGGTCCCGCCGATGTGCACGCCGCCGGTGGCGAGGATGTCATCGTGGCGATTGTCGTGGGTACGGCGTTCAGGGGACAGACGCACCAGCGAGAAGTCCGAGGTACCACCGCCGATGTCGACGATCAGCACCAGCTCTTCTTTTTCGATGGTCGACTCATAGTCGAAGGCCGCCGCAATCGGTTCGTACTGGAACGAAACGTCCTTGAAACCGATGGCGCGGGCCACGTCCACCAGCGTGTTTTCGGCTTCCTGGTCGGCCATTTCATCGTCATCGACGAAGAACACCGGACGACCGAGCACCACTTCATCGAACTCGCGACCGGCGGCGGTTTCGGCGCGTTTCTTCAGTTGGCCGATAAACAACCCAAGTAAATCCTTGAACGGCATTGCAGTGCCGAGGACGCTGGTGTCGTGCTTGATCAGCTTGGAGCCCAGCAGGCTCTTGAGCGAGCGCATCAGCCGGCCTTCATAGCCTTCCAGGTACTCGTGCAGCGCGAGGCGGCCGTACACCGGGCGGCGTTCTTCCATGTTGAAGAAGACCACCGAAGGCAGGGTGATCTTGTCGTCCTCCAGCGCGATCAGCGTTTCCATGCCGGGGCGCAGCCAGCCGACGGTGGAGTTGGACGTGCCGAAGTCGATACCACAGGCACGGGCTGGAGATGCGTTTTTCATGTCTATCGAGTTCCGGTTAAAAAACGGCCGCGCAGTGTATGTCAGTGCGGCGCAGATTCGAAGGCCGACTATCCGCTAAATCTCCGCGATTAGCGCCTTGATAAGACGGCCAGATGCCCCAAACTTGTCTGCATTGGCCCTGGCAGCCCTCGGACGGTCGCAAGAACCGCCCACTGCTGCCGAAAAACTTCTGATGCGCTGCCACCTTGAGATCGATCAACCTGGCGGCTGCCAAAGAGCGCATGCTGCCGGTAGTGGCGCGATATCGATAACGGATGGTGATCCTTAGATGGACTTCAAAGACTATTACAAGATTCTCGGTGTGGAACCGACCGCGGACGATAAGACGATCAAGGCCGCCTATCGTAAGCTGGCGCGCAAATATCACCCGGACGTCAGCAAGGAAAAGGACGCCGAGTCCAAATTCAAAGACGCCTCGGAAGCCTATGAAGCGCTGAAAAGCGCCGACAAGCGCGCCGAATACGACGACTTGCGCAAATACGGCCAGCACGGTCAACCGTTCCAGGGCCCGCCGGGTTGGCAGGGGCGTGGCGCAGGCGGTTTCGGTGGTGGTCAGGACACGGGCGATTTTTCGGACTTCTTCAGTTCGATCTTCGGCAACCGTGGCCCTGGTTTTGGGGGTGGACATTCAGGCCGCAGCGCCGGGCGTCGAGGGCAAGACGTGGAAATGGAACTCGGGATTTTCCTGGAAGAAACCCTTTCGAGCGAATCGAAGAAGGTTACTTTCCAGGTGCCGCAGTACAACGCTGCCGGCCAGCATGTCAGCAACACCAGCAAAAGCCTGAACGTGAAGATCCCGGCCGGCGTGGCCGACGGCGAGCGCATCCGCCTCAAGGGCCAGGGTGCTCCGGGCACGGGTGGCGGGGCCAATGGCGACTTGTTCCTGATCATTCGCTTTGCGCCGCACCCCAAGTTCGACGTCGAAGGCGAGAACCTGATCATTACCTTGCCGCTGGCGCCGTGGGAGTTGGCATTAGGTACTGAGGTGGCAGTGCCTACCCTGACAGGCAAGATCAACCTCAAGATCCCGGCCGGCAGCCAGAACGGCCAGCGCATGCGCGCCAAGGGCCACGGTTTGCTGAACAAGGCCGGTCATCGCGGTTATCTGTTTGTACAGCTCAAGGCCGTCATGCCTAAAACCTCGGACGACGAGGTCAAGGCGCTGTGGCAGGAACTGGCGAAAAAAGCGGCTTTCAACCCGAGAGAAAACTTCTGATCCAAGAGACGGAGTAGCCCATCATGAGCAACCCCCTGATCGTTCAACTGGACCTGGCAGAGTTCTGCGAGGCGACCGACCTGCCGGACGTCTACGTGATCGAAATCGTCGAGCACGGCATCCTCGAACCTCAGGGCAAGCAGCCCAAGGATTGGCGTTTCAACGATTACGAGTTGGTGCTGGCCAAGCGTGCCGCCAAGCTGCGGCGCGACCTTGAACTGGAATGGGAAGGCGTCGCCCTGGCGCTGGACCTGCTGGAAGAGGTCCAGCAACTACGGGCCGAAAACCGCATGCTCAAGCAGCGGTTGGCTCGGTTGGTGATCGAGTAGTTCAACATCAAAAAATCTGGCCTTCTCGAGATTGATACTCTGTTAGTTGATGTATCGAAAAGGCGTGGCGGTATTTATATATACCCATCTCTTTAATATTCGAATGATTATTCAAGCATTGCCCGGAGCGTTCAGCAGGTTTTTAGTCTTTTGTTTTATTGGGCGGGATTTAAGCTGAGGGCTTATCAAGTTGTTTTGGATTGTCAGTTTATGGATGAGTTACAGGATGTAAGCGATGTTTCAAGTTCGCCAGTTTTACCGGCGAACAACAACGGTGTTCATTATGAACGTATCGTTCAGGCACTTCCTCCCGCTATAACAGCGACCCCGCCGGTCAGGATGTCGTTGCTCGCCAGCACCACGGTCCCGACACCGGGCTGGTACCTCAAAGCTTCCGCAATCGATCGGCAATACCTCAAGGAACTGATCGACAAACGCTGGTTGTTGCAGCGGTTGGTGGATGCACCGTTGCAAGACCTGCAACAGGACATCAGGGCCTTTGCCAAACCCTTGCTGTCGTTGTCGATGAGTTCGAACTTCAACAGCCATGAGGACGTCAGCCAACTGACCGTTAAGCTGTATGTGCCGGACCGGATCATCTTCGGTATCGATCGCGGCGCCAGCCATCTGCGCGAGTCCAGCCTCCTGGACGCGGCGCTGCATAATTTCGAGGAGCCGGAAACCGCCGCCGATTATTTCCGGACCGGCTCCGGGGTCTATCGCAGCAACTTCAGGGGAGAACCGTCGCTGATACCGTCGATGACGGTGAGTAAAATCGCCGCGCTGTGTCGTCGGCTGGACCTCGGCGGGCAGTATCAAGCGCATCTGCAAGCCCGGCTGCTGCCGGCCGATGCGCAGAAAAGGCAAACCCTGGAACGGGATGGCGCCGCCAGTGAAAAGGCGGCGTTCGAACTGGCCTCGCTGATCGCCCTGCTGAAAGACGACATCAGTTCCAACGCCTACGGGGTGCTGCGCCAGGTCCGCGAGCATACAAGCGATATCCGTTTTCACCATCGGCCGCTGCACCCGCATCGGTTGTCGCTGATGGGGTTCAAGTTGCACGGTGTGGTGTTGTTCAGCGCCGAGGGCGATGCGGGCCTGATCCAGGCGGCGGTGGAGGCCCTGGCGCCTGACGTGCGGGCTTCCTGGCTCGACTGGTCGAGCGTGTTGTCGGTGATGTCACCGGGCCTCGACCTGGACAAGTTCAAACTGCTGCAGGCGTTTTTCGCCAATGGCCCGGCCGGGGTCAGCGAAGAGATGCTGCGCCAGCGCGACATTTACCGGCAAAGCCGCTTGAGCGGCCCGGTGATTGCCTATGTGCCGGACGACCCGCAGCACCCGCTGAAAGAGTACGCCTCGCTGGCGGACTTCATGAAAACGCTGATCCGCCAACTGCGCGAGCCGGACTATCAAGCGTTCTTCAGCCGCTTCGTGGCGCACAAGGACCAGGGCCGGTTCTTTGCCCGGGTCCGCGAGCGCCTGAGCCGGATCACCTGGCAGCAGCGCGAACCGCTGGACATGGGGCCGTGGTGGCGGGAAACCGCGGTGGAGAACCCGAATGCCGAACCCGTCACCCACCGGCTGGCGGGTGAGCTGTGGCCGCAGCTGTATCGGCTCAAGCGCGACAAGGCACTCAGCGACGCGCGGGCAATTGCCGTCCCGACCGGCGATGAGGACGCCGCCACGCGCTGGAAGCGCCTGAGCAGCTACCTCGACATCGGCTGGAACGTCTTCAACTTTGCCGCGATGCTGGTGCCGGGGCTGGGCGAAGCCATGCTGGCGCTGATGGTGGCGCAGATGGCCGAAGAGTTGCTGGAAGGCATCGAAGACTGGAGCAAGGGCGACCGCGACGAGGCGTCGGCGCACATCAACGGGGTCATCATCAACTTTGCGCAACTGGCCCTGATGAGCGCCGGGCACGTGATCCCGCAGGCGGCCCGGCTCCCGGTCAAACCCAGTGCGCTGATCGACAACCTCAAACCGGTGGAGCTGCCCACGGGCAAGACCCGCCTGTGGAAACCGGACCTGACGCCGTACGAACATCCGGTGACGCTGCCGACCGAGGCCAAACCCGATGACCTGGGGCTGTATCGACACAACGATCAGCAATGGCTGCGCCTGGAACAAAAGCATTACCAGGTGCGCCAGGACTCGGCGACGGGCGAGCATCGCCTGCAACATCCGACCCGGCCCAACGCTTATCAACCGGCGGTGGAGCATAACGGCGCCGGCGCCTGGAAAGCTGAAACCGAGCAACCGCTGGCTTGGGACACGACTCGCCTGATGCGTCGACTGGACGACTCTTTGGAGGATTACTCGGCCGCCACCCTGGCCAAAATCCAGAAGGTGAGTGGCGTTGAAGAGGGCGTGTTGCGCCGGCTGCATGCCGAGCATGAAACGCCGCCGGCGCTGCTGCGCGATACCCTCAAACGCTTCAAAACCTACGCCGACGCGGAACGCTATCCCGAGCAAATCCTGGCGAATCAGGTGCCGGAGGAGATGTCCGGTTTTCTGCCGGCGACTCTGGTCGAGCTGCCACGCTGGCCGGAGTCCCGAGCCCTGGAAGTGTTCGAAGGCGATGATCGCACCGGGGTGTCCGTCAAACATGGCAACGCCATGGCCACTGGACCACAAAGCATCAAGATCAGCCGCTCGGAGTTGGTGGCCGGGAAACTGCCTGAGCGAGTGATTGACTCCCTGAACCCGACCGAGCTGCGGGAAATGCTTGGCCAGCAGGTCGCCAATGACACGCCCTCACGGATCGACGCGCTGCGCAGCCGATTGGCCATGCAGGCGCGCAAACAACACAAGCGCCTGTTCGACGCGCTATACAAGAGCCGGGATGTGTCCGACAGCGCGCAGGTGCGTTTGCTGGTGGACGATTACCCGCAACTGCCCGGCAGCGTTGCGCAAGAATTACTCGACAACGCCGAGCCCGCCGACCTGAAACACCTGGCCGAGAAACAGCGCCTGTCGCTGCGTTTGCGCCAGCAGGCACGCCGGGCCCAGGAGCGCGTGCGCTTGAACCGGGCGTATGAAGGGCTTTACCTGGATGAACTGGAAAGTACCGATACTCGCCGGCTCGAACTGGCCACGCTGGCCAGCCTGCCCGGATGGTCGACGCAAGTCCGGATCGAAATTCGTCATTTGGGATTTTCCGGGGATCTGCTCGCAAGCGTAGGGGCGGCGGATGCGCCGATCCGTAAAGTGCTGGTGCGGGACGAAGATGGCCTTTACCAGGCGCGTGACGCGAGTGATCACCACCTGCACGGCACCGACGACCTCTATGCCTCGGTGTTGCATGCCCTGCCGGATACCGAGCGCAACGCGCTGGGTTATGACATTCACGAAAGTGCACGGCTCAAGGATGCGGTGCGGCGTTCACCACTCAGCCACGAGCAATTCGAACCGATCCTGATTGAGCAGCCGATTCGTAAACCGTTGTACGACTCGCAAACCATGCGCTTGCCAGGCGGCATGTTGGGGTATTTGCGTGAACTCGCCGGCGGGCGTGGGGAGCAAAGTTCCCAGGCGCGGATCAGAAAACTCTACCCCGCTTTCACGGAGGAAGAGTCCACTGCGTTGCTGGAGCGTTTCAACCAACAAGGGATTCCGGTCGACATGCAGCTCGAAGAGCTTGAACTTGAGTTCGAACGGTTGAATTCAACGCTGAAGCGATGGGTGAATTCGCCGACCCGGGATTTTCGTTTGAGTCCCAGTGGCATCGGGGAGTGGAATGCCAGGAATCAATTCTCCCGAAAAATCAGGCAGTGCTGGCAGCGTACCGGGCCAAAACAGTTTGACTCGCTCGGCAATGTGGTTGGGCAGAAGCTCGACCTGAGCAGCTTTCCGCTGAACCTGCATTTCAAAAAAATGCCGGCGCTGGAGGGCAATTTCGACCATGTCACGTACCTGAAACTATATAACGCCGGTATTACCGATGCGGAACAGTCCTTTCTAAAGCCGTTTCGCAAGGTGCGAGCCCTGGACCTTGGTCGCAATAAACTGACCACTTTGCCGCGACACATCGCCGACATGCCGCACCTCAATTTCCTCGAACTCACGGGAAACCGGATTGTACTGAGGCCCGCCGATGTCGAAATGCTCGGCCGTTGCACGAAGCTGCAAACACTGGCGCTGGCCGGCAATCCGTTGAGTCTGCTGCCGAACATCGGTCGCATGCCCGACCTGCACACACTGCTTCTGTACGACACCGGAGCGACCACCTGGCCACCGGGGCTGTTCGACCTTCCGCGCCCCCGGCATATCTATCTGGACCTGCAGCGCAACCTGCTCACACACATACCCGAAGTCACGTCAGGTTCGGTCGACGCGGAGTTGCTGGCACGTACGTTGCTCAGCCGCCAACCGCCCTTTATGTCCCCCGAAAACCTGGAGCTGCTCAAGGAATACATCAGGTCAACAGGACTGGACCCTGACCGCCCGTATCCACCCCGGGGCGTGCGTGACACCCTGGACTGGCAGCAAGGTATTACCTTTGACGAGTGGGTAGAGAAACAAAAGCTCTGGGATGCGCTTGAAGACGAGTTCAACTCGACCGGTTTCTTCGACGAGATCAGGCGCCTGACCCAATCGGCGGACTTCACCGCCGGTGGCGCCTATCGAACCGATCTGACGGCCAAGATGTGGCGGATGATCGAGACCATGGCCAGGGACGCTGAACTGCGCACGAAGTTTTTCACCGAAGCTTCGATGCGCACCCAATGCGTGGATGGCGCGACCCAGCTATTCAATGTTCTGGGGGTTGATGTGCTGGTCCAGGAAGCCCTTGAACTGGGCAACCCCAGTTTGACTGAAGCGCAGTTGATCGAGTTGGCCAGGGGTAAGAGCCGCCTGGATGAAATCGAGCGAGTCGCCCGTCGCCATATCATCGACCGCGAGGCCGCGGGTGAACGTTTTCGACGCGTCGACGGCCAAGGCAATGTCAGCGGAACCATTGACGAGGTCGAGGTTCACCTCGCGTTCATGACGGACCTGGCAGAACGGCTTGACCTGCCCTGGCAGGCGCGTGGAATGCAGTTTCGCCAGATCGCGGGCGTTACCGGCGAAATGATCGAAAACGCCTATCAGCGGGTCTTGGGGCTGGAGGAGGGTGATCTGCTGCGTGATTCGATTGCCGAGCAGCCATTTTGGCGGACCTATGTGCAGCGTTCGAATCGCGCACGTTTCAGGGCGTTTGATCGCAAGACGGTAGCGACGACCGAGTTCAAGGTTGCTCTTGACGAACGAGCCTCCCGCACGGACCTGACACTGGAAGAGCGAGAGAAGCTGAAGGAAGAAATAAGGATACTGGCCGCCGAACTCGGTAAACCTGAAAGTGCCTTTGCGCCGGGGCAAGTCGTGACCGATGAAGCGTTTGCCGCCGAGCTTGACCTGATCAAGGAGGAGCGTGAAACCCTTCTCAAACAACTGACTCAGCAAGCCATGGACCGGGCAAAACTGCAACGGGTTGAACCTCCGCTCTTTACGGTGGACACCAAGAGCTGACCAGCTGCTGGCTGAAACCCCCGCTTCAAGAAACGGGTGATACAACAGAAAAACCCTGAATGCGTGTTGGCGCACTCAGGGTTTTTTCTTGTGCCTTGAACCTTCAGAACAGGAAATAGCGCTGCGCCATGGGCAACACGTCAGCCGGTTCACACCACAGCAGAACCCCGTCGGCCTTGACTTGATAAGTCTGCGGATCGACGTCGATGTTCGGCAGGTAATCGTTGTGGATCAGGTCGGTTTTCTGCACCTCGCGACAGCCTTTGACCACGGCGATTCTTTTCTTCAATCCCAGCGCTTCGGGCAATCCGGCGTCTTGTGCCGCCTGGCTGATGAAGGTCAGGCTGGTGGCATGCAATGAGCCGCCGTAGCTGGCGAACATCGGGCGGTAGTGCACCGGTTGCGGTGTGGGGATCGACGCGTTCGCATCGCCCATCAGGCTGGCGGCGATGGCACCACCCTTGAGGATCAGCGTCGGTTTGACGCCGAAAAACGCCGGACGCCAGAGCACCAGATCGGCCCATTTGCCCACTTCCACCGAACCCACTTCATGGCTGATGCCGTGGGTGATTGCCGGGTTGATCGTGTACTTGGCGATGTAGCGTTTGGCGCGGAAGTTGTCGTTGCCTTCACCATCACCGGGCAACGGGCCGCGCTGTTTTTTCATCTTGTCGGCGGTCTGCCAGGTGCGGGTGATCACCTCGCCAACGCGGCCCATGGCCTGGCTGTCGGAGCTGATCATCGAGAACGCACCGAGGTCGTGGAGGATGTCTTCGGCGGCGATGGTTTCGCGACGGATGCGGCTTTCAGCGAAGGCCACGTCTTCGGCAATGCTTGGGTCCAGGTGATGGCAGACCATCAGCATGTCGAGGTGTTCGTCGATGGTGTTGCGGGTGAACGGCCGGGTCGGGTTGGTGGAACTCGGCAGCACGTTGGCAAAGCCGCAGGCCTTGATGATGTCCGGCGCATGACCGCCGCCCGCACCCTCGGTGTGATAGGTGTGGATGGTGCGGCCCTTGAACGCGGCGAGGGTGGTTTCGACGAAACCGGACTCGTTGAGGGTGTCGGTGTGGATGGCCACTTGTACATCGTACTGGTCGGCGACGTTCAGGCAGTTGTCGATGCTGGCCGGGGTGGTGCCCCAGTCTTCGTGCAACTTGAGGCCGATGGCACCGGCCTTGACCTGTTCGATCAACGGCTCCGGCAGGCTGGCGTTGCCCTTGCCGGTGAAGCCAATGTTCATCGGGAACGCATCGGCGGCCTGGAGCATGCGCGCCAGGTGCCACGGGCCGGACGTGCAGGTGGTTGCATTGGTGCCCGTGGCCGGGCCGGTGCCGCCGCCGATCATGGTGGTGACGCCGCTCATCAAGGCTTCTTCGATCTGTTGCGGGCAGATGAAATGGATGTGCGTGTCGATGCCACCCGCAGTAAGGATCATGCCTTCACCGGCGATGACTTCGGTGCTGGCGCCGACGGCGATGGTCACGTTCGGCTGGATGTCCGGGTTGCCGGCCTTGCCGATGGCGGCGATGCGCCCGTCCTTGAGGCCGACATCGGCCTTGACGATGCCCCAGTGGTCGATGATCAGCGCGTTGGTGATCAGCGTATCCACGACCTCTGCAGCGAGCAATTGGCTTTGACCCTGGCCGTCGCGGATGACTTTGCCGCCGCCGAATTTCACTTCTTCACCGTAGGTGGTGAAGTCTTTCTCGACTTCGATCCACAGCTCAGTGTCGGCCAGACGGACCTTGTCACCGACGGTGGGGCCGAACATGTCGGCGTAGGCCTGACGGGAAATCTTCATTCGTTCGCCTTGAGATTCAATTGAATTTGAGACTGTTCGCTTCGCTCACAGATTCGCGAGCAAGCCCGCTCCCACAGTTGACCGCATTCCCCTGTGGGAGCGGGCTTGCTCGCGAAGGGGCCAGCGCAGACACCGCATTACTTACAGGTCACCCATGATCCGCCCGGCAAACCCGAACACCCGGCGATGCCCGGCCAGGTCTACCAACTCGACCTCGCGGCTCTGCCCCGGCTCGAAGCGCACGGCGGTGCCCGCGGGGATGTTCAGGCGCATGCCGCGGCTGGCGGCGCGGTCGAAGGTCAGGGCGTCGTTGGTTTCGAAAAAATGGTAATGCGAGCCAACCTGGATCGGCCGGTCGCCGCTGTTGGCCACCTTCAGGCTGACGGTGCGGCGGCCCACGTTGAGTTCGATATCACCGGGCTGGATCTGGTATTCACCGGGAATCATCAATGGGCTCCTTGGAGAATCTTGTAGTAGAGGGCGGTCGGTTTGTACTGGCCGCTCGGGTCGCAGGCATAGTCGGGAATTTGACCGGCCTTGGTGTAACCCAGGGCTTTGTAGAAGTCTTCGGCGGGGGAGCCGGCCTCGGTGTCGAGGTAGAGCATGCCGCGCTTGTGCTGAAGGGCGGCTTGTTCCAAAGCACTCATCAACTGTTGCCCCAGGCCGCGTCGACGGGCGTGTTCACGTACCAACATTTTTTGCACTTCAGCGCGGTTCAGGCCATTGGCTTTCTGACACAGGGTCAGCTGCACACTGGCCTGCACTTGCTCGTCCTTGACCACCACCCACAGCAGCACGTTGCCCTTGTTCAGGTTGTCCTGAACATCATCGAAATAGGCACGGGCCTGGGTGGCGTCCAGATCGGCCATGAACCCGACGCTGGCGCCATAGCCGACGGCGTCGAGCAGCAGATCAATCAAACCCTGACGATAGTGCGCAAAGCTTTCAACATTGACGCGGCGCAGTTGGGCGGCGTTCATGGCAAATTACTCCTTGTTGGCGGTCGGCGGCTCCGCGCCAGGATTGAGGGTCAGTTGCATAAAAGTCAGGTCCAGCCAGCGACCGAACTTGGTGCCCACCTGGGGCATTTGGCCGGTCGTCACGAAACCGGCTCGTTCATGCAGGCGAATAGAAGCGGCGTTACCGCTTTCGATGGCGGCGACCATCACATGTTTGTCGCAGCCTTTGGCGCGCTCGATCAACGCGGTCATCAATTGCGGGCCGAGACCATTGCCACGCTGATCGCTGCGCACGTAAACCGAATGCTCGACGGTGTGACGGAACCCGTCGAACGGCCGCCAGTCACCGAATGAAGCGTAGCCCAGCACCGTGTTGTCGCCGTCGACAATCACCAGAATCGGGTAGCCCTGGGATTGGCGGGCGCTGAACCAGGCCTGGCGGTTACCCAAATCCACGGCCTGTTCGTTCCAGATGGCCGTGGTGTTGAGCACGGCGTCGTTGTAGATGTCGCGGATCGCCGGCAAGTCGGCGTGCGCTGCATCGCGGATGTGGTAAGTCATGGCGCGCCCTCAGGCGATCGGTTGGTGGACGGTGACCAGTTTGGTGCCGTCGGGAAAGGTCGCCTCGACCTGGATCTCCGGGATCATTTCCGGGATGCCTTCCATCACTTGTTCGCGGCTGAGCAGGGTGGTGCCGAAGTGCATCAACTCGGCCACGGTCTGGCCGTCGCGGGCGCCTTCGAGCAGCGCTGCGGAAATGAAGGCCATGGCTTCCGGGTAGTTGAGTTTCACGCCGCGCGCCAAACGCCGCTCGGCCACGAGGCCGGCGGTGAAGATCAACAGCTTGTCTTTTTCGCGTGGGGTCAGGTCCATCGTTTGGAATCCATATCGGCAGATAAAAAAGGTATTCGGATCTGTAAACACGAAACCCCTGTGGGAGCGAGCCTGCTCGCGATGAGGTCGTCACATCCAGTGAAGATATTGGCTTTGAGACCGCCATCGCGAGCAGGCTCGCCCCCACAGAAAAGCAATTCAGGTGCTCCATATTCTGGGGGGGACGGCTTCGCGGACGAGCAATGCCGGCCGAAGCAGTTGCCACAAATCAATCAGCCACCCCCTCGCCAACAACGCTTCACTGGCCAGGCAGCGGGCGACTAAAAGCCCGGGCAACTGGGTCAGATCTCCGCGCACGTCATGGGGCAGCGAGCGGCATTTCTCCAGTAAATCGCTATCGATGTCGCCGGTCACCAACAGGGTCGCAAACACCGGCTGCCCATCCAGGCCAATCGGCGAATCCAGCAAACCATCGCCTCCGACAATGCGCTGGCGTTCATGCCAGAGCAACTGACCGTCGCGGCGGATGTCCAGCTGCGCCTGAAAATGCCCGAGGTCGAAACGCTCGCCGCTGGCCGGGCGACCCAGCGCCACAACATCCCAGTAAAACAATCGCGCATCGCCTTCCAGATCAATCGAGGTGCTGAGCTCAGCCTGAGCGGCGCTGAAGATAATGGTTTCCTGTGGCAGCCACTCCAGTGTCGCGCCGGTGGCTACTTTCAAGTCGAGCTTCTGATAAGCGGGCCCCGCCGCGCGATACCACTTGGCCGCGCCGGGGCTGGTGATTTGCGCCCAGGCATCACGGCCGACACTGGCCGAGATGTCCAGCCGATCGCCACCGGCAATCCCGCCCGGCGGGTGCACGATGATGTGCTGGCAAACCTCGGGTCCTTCGGCATACAGATGCTTCTGCACCCGCAGCGGGCCTTTGTGCCGGCGCTGAACCGGGCGCGTGCTGTCGCCGAATCGGGCGTAGCCGAGTTCCAGCTCGGCGTGCCAGCTCGGGGTAAATACGGCAGTGGGAACAGGTAAATTCATGATGTCTAATTATCGTCGGGACGCTACAGACTAGATCGTAACCAGACCGCGCACACCCTCGGCCTCCATATTTTCCCCGCGACCCTGTTGCACGATCTCACCCCGAGACATCACCAGGTACTGATCGGCCAGTTCGGCGGCGAAATCGTAGAACTGCTCCACCAGCAAAATCGCCATATCACCACGTGCCGCAAGCTTCTTGATCACCGCGCCGATTTCCTTGATCACCGAGGGCTGGATGCCTTCGGTGGGTTCGTCGAGAATCAGCAGGCGTGGACGGCTGGCCAACGCTCGGCCGATCGCCAATTGCTGCTGTTGGCCACCGGACAAATCACCGCCGCGGCGCTGCTTCATCTGCAGCAGCACCGGAAACAGCTCGTAGATGAACGCCGGGACTTCCTTGGCTTCAGCGCCGGGGAATCGCGACAGGCCCATCAACAGGTTTTCTTCCACGGTCAGTCGGCCGAAAATTTCCCGACCCTGCGGCACGTAAGCGATCCCGGCATGAACCCGCTGGTGTGGCTTGAACGCGGTGATCGTTTTGCCTTCCCAATTCACCGCGCCTTCTTTGGCCGGCAACAAACCCATCAGGCACTTGAGCAGGGTGGTCTTGCCCACACCGTTGCGCCCGAGCAGGCAGGTGACTTCACCGACCTTCACCTCAAACGTCAGGCCCCGCAGGATGTGACTACCGCCGTAATACTGGTGCAGCTTGTCGACTTGCAGCATGTTCCAGATCTCCTCAGATCCCCTGTGGGAGCGGGCTTGCTCGCGAATGCGGACTGGCATTCAACATATTCGCTGCCTGATACACCGCTTTCGCGAGCAAGCCCGCTCCCACATTGGATAGGTATTTGCAGGTCTATCGGCCTAAATAAACCTCGATCACGCGCTCGTTGTCCTGCACCTGCTCCAGCGATCCTTCGGCCAGCACGCTGCCCTGGTGCAACACGGTGACGTGGTCGGCGATGGAGCCGACGAAGCCCATGTCGTGTTCCACCACCATCAGCGAATGCTTGCCCGCCAGGCTCTTGAACAGTTCGGCGGTGAATTCGGTTTCGGCGTCGGTCATGCCCGCCACCGGTTCGTCGAGCAGCAGCAGTTGCGGGTCCTGCATCAGCAACATGCCGATTTCCAGAAACTGCTTCTGACCGTGGGACAACAAGCCCGCCGGGCGATTGACCGAGGGGGTCAGGCGAATGGTGTCCAGCACTTCGCCGATGCGATCTTTCTGCTCGCCACTCAGGCGCGCCCGCAGGCTGGCCCACACCGATTTGTCGGTTTTCTGCGCCAGTTCCAGGTTTTCAAAAACGCTCAAGGCTTCGAACACTGTCGGCTTCTGGAACTTGCGACCGATGCCGGCCTGGGCGATTTGCACTTCGCTCATCTGCGTCAGGTCGAGGGTTTCGCCGAACCAGGCCTTGCCGTGACTGGGCCGGGTCTTGCCGGTGATCACGTCCATCAGCGTGGTCTTGCCCGCGCCGTTGGGGCCGATGATGCAGCGCAATTCGCCGACGCCGATGTACAGGTTCAGATCGTTCAGCGCCTTGAAGCCATCGAAGCTGACGCTGATGTCTTCCAGGGTCAGGATCGTGCCGTGGCGCGTGTTCAGGCCGGGGCTGGCGCGCTGGCCGAGGCCAATAGCGTCACGGCTGCTGCCGGCGTCCCGGTTGGGTTCCAGTGGTGGAAAAAACGCCGGTTCGAGCATGAATTCAGCCGTTGCAGTCACTCTCATTGCTCACCTCTTTTTTTCAGCAACCCGATCACGCCTTTGGGCAGGTACAAGGTCACGACGATGAACAGCGCGCCGAGGAAGAACAGCCAGTATTCCGGGAACGCCACGGTGAACCAGCTCTTCATGCCGTTGACCACGCCGGCACCGAGCAGCGGGCCGATCAGCGTGCCGCGACCACCCAGCGCCACCCACACGGCGGCCTCGATGGAGTTGGTCGGCGACATTTCACTTGGGTTGATGATCCCGACTTGCGGCACATACAACGCGCCGGCCAGGCCGCACAACACCGCGCTCAACACCCAGACGAACAACTTGAAACCGCGTGGATCGTAGCCGCAGAACATCAGGCGGTTTTCCGCATCGCGCAGGGCGGTCAGCACCCGGCCGAACTTGCTCTGCGCCAGCCGCCAGCCGATAAACAGGCTCGCCACCAGCAACACCACCGTGGCGAAAAACAGCACCGCGCGAGTCCCCGGTTCCGTGATGCCGAAGCCCAGAATGGTGCGGAAATTGGTGAAGCCGTTGTTACCGCCAAACCCGGTTTCGTTGCGGAAGAACAGGAGCATCCCGGCGAAGGTCAGGGCCTGGGTCATGATCGAGAAATACACGCCCTTGATCCGCGAGCGGAAGGCGAAGAAGCCGAACACCAGCGCCAGCAACCCTGGCGCCAATACCACCAGACACATCGACCAGAGGAAGCTGCTGGTGCCGGTCCAGTACCACGGCAATTCAGTCCACGACAGAAAGGTCATGAACGCTGGCAAGCCATCGCCCGAGGCCTGGCGCATCAGGTACATGCCCATCGCATAACCGCCGAGGGCAAAGAACAAACCGTGACCAAGGGATAACAGGCCGGCGTAACCCCAGACCAGATCCAGCGCGAGGGCGACGATGGCGTAGCACAGAATCTTGCCCACCAGCGTCAGCGTGTAGGCCGAGACGTGAAACGTGCTGTCCGGCGACAACAACGACAGCAGCGGCAACGCCAGCAACAGAGCGAGGATCACCGCGCCAACAGCGATCGTGACTTTGGGGCCGGCTTTTTGTGTTGCGGTAACGAGCAGGGGCTGATTCATCAGTCGATCACCCGTCCTTTCAGTGCGAAGAGGCCTTGCGGACGTTTCTGGATAAACAGAATGATCAGCGCGAGGATCAGGATCTTGCCGAGAACGGCACCGATCTGCGGTTCGAGAATCTTGTTGGCGATGCCGAGGCCGAACGCGGCCAGCACGCTACCGGCCAATTGGCCGACGCCACCGAGCACCACCACCAGGAATGAGTCGATGATGTAGCTCTGGCCGAGGTCCGGGCCGACGTTGCCGATCTGGCTGAGGGCTACGCCACCAAGGCCAGCGATGCCCGAACCGAGGCCGAAGGCGAGCATGTCCACGCGCCCGGTCGGCACGCCACAGCAGGCCGCCATGTTGCGGTTCTGGGTGACGGCACGCACGTTCAGGCCCAGGCGAGTCTTGTTCAGCAGCAGCCAGGTCAGCACCACCACAAACAGCGCGAAGGCGATGATCACGATGCGGTTGTACGGCAGCACGAGGTTGGGCAACACCTGAATCCCGCCTGACAGCCAGGCCGGGTTCGCGACTTCAACGTTCTGCGCGCCGAACACCAGTCGCACCAGCTGAATCAGCATCAGGCTGATGCCCCACGTGGCGAGCAGGGTTTCCAATGGGCGGCCGTAGAGGTGGCGAATCACCGTGCGTTCCAGCGCCATGCCGATGGCGGCGGTGACGAAAAACGCCACCGGCAACGCGATCAGCGGGTAGAACTCGATGGCTTGCGGGGCGAAGCGCTGGAATATCAGTTGCACCACGTACGTCGAGTAGGCGCCGAGCATCAGCATCTCGCCGTGAGCCATGTTGATCACGCCGAGCAGGCCGAAAGTGATTGCCAGACCGAGTGCGGCAAGCAACAGGATCGAACCCAGCGACATGCCGCTGAAGGCCTGGCCGAGGATCTCGCCGATCAGCAGTTTGCGTTTGACCTGGGCCAGACTGGTTTCGGCAGCGGTGCGTACGCCCGCGTCGGCTTCGACACCGGGTTGCAGCAGACTTTCGAGGCGGGTGCGAGCCAGCGGATCACCGGTTTCACCGAGCAGGCGCACAGCGGCGAGGCGTACGGCCGGGTCGGTGTCCACCAGTTGCAGATTGGCCAGCGCCAGGCTCAACGCGGCGTGTACGGTTTCATCTTTTTCGCCAGCCAGTTGCTGGTCGAGGAATTTCAACTGCGCCGGTTTGGCGCTTTTCTGTATTTGTTGCGCGGCGGCCAGACGGGTTTTGGCGTCGGTCGCGAGCAATTGATGGCTGGCCAGCGCGGTATCGATAAGACCCCGCAGGCGATTGTTCAGGCGCAAGGTTTTCGGTTGGCCGTCGACGCTCAACTCGCCTTGTTGCAGGGCGTTGATCAGTTCGATGCGGGCGGCATCGGGCTGCGCGGCCCAGGCTTCCAGAAGCCTGGCTTGCTGCATGGGATTGGCGACGACGAAGTCTTCGGCGTCGCCAGAATGCGCGGCCATCGGCAGTAAGAGCGCGAGGGCGAGGATGAAACGGTAAAGGGCAGTGGGCATAAAGAGTCGCCTTGCGCGGACTATGTGGGAGCGGGCTTGCTCGCGAATGCGGTGTGTCAGACACATGGATGTTGGATGTGCCGCCGTCTTCGCGAGCAAGCCCGCTCCCACAGGGATTTGTGTCGGGCCCGGGCTTGGGGCTCGGTCCGACAACCAGTGACTCAGTTGCTCTTCACCGCATAATCCGGCTTCTTGTCGTTACCCGAGATGTACGGGCTCCACGGTTGAGCACGGATCGGCCCTTCGGTCTGCCACACCACGTTGAACTGACCGTCCGCCTGAATCTCGCCGATCATCACCGGTTTGTGCAGGTGGTGGTTGGTCTTGTCCATGGTCAGCGTGTAACCCGAGGGCGCAGCAAAGGTCTGGCCGGCAAGGGCTTCGCGGACTTTGTCGACGTCGGTGGACTTGGCTTTCTCAGCCGCTTGCGCCCACATGTGGATGCCCACGTACGTGGCTTCCATCGGGTCGTTGGTCACCGCTTTGTCGGCGCCCGGCAAGTTGTGTTTCTTGGCGTAGGCTTTCCAGTCGGCGACGAATTTCTTGTTCGCCGGGTTCTCGACTGACTCGAAGTAGTTCCATGCAGCGAGGTTGCCCACCAGCGGTTTGGTGTCGATGCCGCGCAGTTCTTCTTCGCCGACCGAGAACGCCACGACCGGAACGTCGGTGGCTTTCAGGCCCTGGTTGGCCAACTCTTTATAGAACGGCACGTTGGAGTCGCCGTTGACGGTGGAGATGACCGCTGTCTTGCCACCGGCCGAGAATTTTTTGATGTTGGCCACGATGGTTTGGTAATCGCTATGACCGAACGGGGTGTAGACCTCTTCGATGTCCTTGTCCGCCACACCTTTGGAGTGCAGGAACGAGCGCAGGATTTTGTTGGTGGTGCGCGGGTAGACGTAGTCGGTTCCCAACAGGAAGTAACGCTTGGCGCTGCCGCCTTCTTCGCTCATCAGGTATTCCACCGCCGGGATCGCTTGCTGGTTCGGCGCGGCGCCGGTGTAGAACACGTTCGGCGACATCTCTTCACCTTCGTACTGCACCGGGTAGAACAGCAGGCCGTTGAGCTCCTCGAACACCGGCAACACCGATTTACGCGACACCGACGTCCAGCAACCGAACACCACGGCGACTTTGTCCTGGGTCAGCAACTGACGGCCCTTTTCGGCGAACAGCGGCCAGTTCGATGCCGGGTCGACCACCACCGGTTCCAGCATCTTGCCGTTCACGCCGCCCTTGGCGTTGATCTCATCGATGGTCATCAGCGCCATGTCTTTGAGCGAGGTTTCGGAGATCGCCATGGTCCCGGACAACGAATGCAGAATACCGACCTTGATGGTCTCGGCGGCCTGGAGGCTCCAGGTCATGCCCATCGCGGCAATGCTTGCCGAGAGTGTGAAAGCCTTGATCAAGCTGCGACGCTTCATTGTGCGATCTCCATGAACTTATGAATTTTCTTGGTTGGCAGATGCGGACTACTGAAGGGTCTTTAGCAAGGGCTGTGCCTAACACCGCAAGTGCTTTTGCGCGGGGGTGAAAACGTTCGGCGCAGCTACTTGTTGCACCGTGAACGGGCATAAAAACGCTTGCGTGCACGGCGATGCGTCCAAGTGGTGCCGAGCGCACGAAGTAGTAACTATGTACCGCCTGCGCAATACTTTGCGGTGCGAGAGTGAGGACACCCTTGAATGACTCAATGGAGTTCCACTGCATGGACGAACAACCCCAACAACTCGCGTCGACCCCGTCGGGATCGGCACTGAACCTATTGGAAAGGGCGTTTCTTTCCGCAGACGATGCCGCTCGTTATGCCCATGAGCGAATCGGCCGCCACCGTAACCGCGGGTATTACGGCTATATCCTTCAGCGAAACGATCACCGGTTTGTGCTCACCGACCTGACCGGGCATCCGGTCAGCATGACTTCCCATCACAAGGTGATCCCCGACAAGCATGTCTTGCACAGTCGTTTCTATTCGCATCCTGCGCTTTCGACGCTCGACGTCGCCAAGGTTACTCAACTGAAGTGGACTGTCGAAGATGCCGCGACCAGCCTGTTGATGTTCAGCGTTGACGAACTGCGCAACAGCCTGCGGAGCGGTCTGCCGGCTTATCTTTCAGGGGCCGAAAACAGCCTGATCGGTTTCACTCCCGACAGGCTTGGTACGTCGAGCCTGCTGGCGCAACTGGGCACCGAGGCCGCACCTGGCGTGTTTGCCCTGGGAATGAAGACGGGAGTCATCAAACCGGAGCAATTCGTCGAGGAAGCGGCGGCGGCCGGCGATTTACAAGTCCTCGTCAGCAACGGTCGCTGGCGGCCTCGGGGAAGAATAACCGGCCCTGTCGCGGCCGGTCCGTGGGAACGTAGCGTGCCGCAGCGGGTGTCGTTTGGTGCGGTTTCCCGGTCAGCCGATGAGGCGGCACTGGAGCGCTACGCCAAAGACACCGAGCTGCATGACGAAGAACGAACCTGGTTCGGATTCATCCTCAAACAACAAGGCAAGGAAGAATACATCGCCACTGAACTGGTCCCGGTCAGCGATGGGAGAGACAAGCTTTACTCGTTGCGCAGCCTGTTTGGCATTTCCCGCAAGGCCGGGGACTATGACTATCCCGAGTCATTCAAGCTCCACGCTTTTTACTATTCGCGCCAACGGGTCAAGCACGCCCGCGACCCGGCCAGGCGCTGGCTGGCGCACCACTTCATTGTGCCCAGGGATCTGTTTGTAGTGGTTTATGACTCCAACAAACGTCCGGTGCTGGACCCGGACAGGGTCATTCCTCTCTACGTCTCGACTCAGGACGGAGCCCTGCTCAAATACGTCCCGCGCAAGGGCACCAAGCTGTTCGACAACGACACCCCCGGCATGGGGCTGGAGGAGATACAGAAAAATTTGGCCAGTGGTGTGCTGACCCCGACGGGTTTTGTCCGAGTGGTCGCCAACAGCGGTGTGTTGCAGGTGATGCGCACCAATGTCTGCTGGGACAGTAAAGGGGTGGTCGACAAGTACTGGCAGTCGAGCATGAACCTGCAACGGCGCACCCTAGGCCCGGTATTTCTGACGGCTGATGATGCGGCTCTGCAGGTGCGTTCGCAAATACCGAGCGGTAGCGCCAAGGCGTTTGGCGGTGTGATCCTGAAACGAGCCGATGGTTTTTTTGTGGCCACCGATCCGATCGCTATCCTGCGAGAAGACTTTGATATCCCGTGGGTCTTCCCGGACGAAGCCGTGACGCTTGGCCAGTTTCCGGCGGGGTGTTCGATCGTTGCGCGCTATCGCTCCCGAGTGCCTCGCGAGTTGCCGGTGCTGCTGTCGAAAGTCGACAAGGAGGTGTATCTCAACATGCTCTCCGCCGATGTCGCGTACACCGCATTCACCCGGGAAGGGCAAACGTACGATGAATACTTTCTGGCGCCGGACGGCGCGACCATTCGCTATCGGGCCGGGTTATGGGCACGATTCAAAGCCGACCTGGCCATTGCCCTGGGCACTTCGGGCAAGCCGGGGCGAGAGCTGGATGCCGCATCGATCAAGGAGCAAATCTATCGGGGGCTGCTGTCACCGACAGACTGGGTAAAAAGCCTGGCGAAGTCCGGTTACCTGCAAGTGGTTTCAGGGAGCCCGCTATGGGGCCCGGCTCGTACAGTGACAGAATTCGAAGCCTATCCCCCGGCCGCCTCGGTAACTTCCGGCTATGCACGAGCGGTTGCCGAGCCGGCCTGCAGCCCGATGTACCTTCGAGAACAGGATGCGGCCTGTTTCGCTCATGAACGTGCACGCAATCGTTCAGCGACAGGTTTTGGATTCATTCTGAAAAATACCCGTACCGGCGCCTTCATTGCGACTCTGCCCATTGACGTGCAAGGCACATGGTTAGCGTATGAGCGTATCTTTCCCGGTGTACTGCCTTCTTCTCACGTCAGCAGCGCGATTCACCTGTGCGCGGGGCAAGTGCCGCAAAAGCTGTCGGACGATGATTACCGGCATTTCCTTTCCCCCGTGGACGTCAGTCTGGCCCGTGACGCTGCGCGAACGCCCCATGGCTTCAGACCGATTTATTTCTCCTGCGCCGATGGTGCCTTGTTGCGATTGTTGCTCAGCCCCTTCGACCCGGACCTTTCGCGGGACAAATTCGGCCAGTACGAATTCAAGGACAATCCGTTTGCCGCGCTTGAGCACGCACAGCGTGACTGGAAGGACATCGGTGAGGGCAGGTTCAGGCTGAGCAGTTACATCCAGCGAATGGCCAAGTCCGGAGAACTGGAGGTCCTGGTGACCAGCGCCTATTGGTCCCGAAAAGGCAAAGTGGGCCAGAACTGGCGGCCCCGCATGCCTTCTGTTTCCGTCGATGAGCAGTGGGCCAACAGCCCTGCGCCAGCCTTGGGGCCGATGTTCCATCATCCTGACGACGCGGCCCTTTATGCGCAGTCGCGGCTGGGCAGTCACGAGAGTCAAACGACGGTGCACGCCAGCGGGATTTTGAGCCGCCCCGGCAGCAATTCCTTTGTGGCACTGGAGCCCATTGCAGACCCTGGGTATCCCAATGAAGCCATCAAGCGAATTTTCCGTATTGCGAGTGATCCCTTGACCTCATCGCGCAATAAGCCGCCACGTTTTCCCGACGGCTACACATTGGTGGCCGGTCATCAGCTTTTCCAGGCAGCAGGCTCGACACTGGCCGAACGCTCCGATGCAACTGACGCAAACTTTGCCTCTCCAGCCCAGGTGCATGCGCACACCCATGCCTTGAAAGCCAAAGGGTTCGATATCAACGCCTACTACTATTCGACGCGTTATGGAGCATTGCTTAAATACACGCCAACCTATTCACCCTCGGAGCGAACATTGCTGCTGACCCAGCCTGTTCAGCTCGTCGAAGGCAAGTGGGCCACCGTGCTGTCGACCGATGTGTTTATTACCCGTCTGGCGGACATCGGCAATTTGCAGGTGCTCAAGCCTGCGTATTTCTGGAATCAGGCCAGGCGCCTGGGCTCCGACTGGAGCCTCAGACGCCAACAGGTTCAGGATATCTTCCCCCACCCCACGAGGGATGAGTTGTAAAGAGGGGGCGGTCACAACCGTTGGCATCAGCGCCTGCGCATCAGACCGATAAAAAACAACCCGCCAATCGCCGCCGTGGCCACGCCGATCGGCAAATCCTCGGGGGCGATCAGGGTGCGGGCGGCGACATCGACCCACACCAGAAACACACTGCCCAACAGCACGCACACCGGCAGCAATCGCCGGTGTTCGGCCCCGACCAGCCGACGTGCGATATGCGGCACCATCAGCCCGACAAACCCGATAGACCCGCTGATCGACACCAGCACCCCCGTCATCAGCGACGCAATCAAAAACACCCGCAAACGCACGGTGCGAGCATTGAGGCCAAGGGTTACGGCGGTCTGTTCGCCGGCCATCAACGCATTCAACGGTCGAGCCATGCCCAGCAGCAACACCAGCCCCAGCAATACGCTGGCCGCCGGCACCGCGAGCAATTCCCAGCGCGCCAAACCCAGCCCGCCGAGCATCCAGAACATCACTGCCGAACTCGCGCGATGGTCGCCAAGAAACAGCAGCAGATTGGCGATCGCCATCATCACAAAGGACACCGCCACGCCGCATAACAGCAGTCGATCACTGTCCAGACGCCCGTTGCGGTTAGCAATCATCAGCACGATCAGCATGCTCAGTAACGCGCCGATAAACGCGGCGATCGGCAAGGTCAGCAGACCAACCATTTCACCGACATGCAGCACCACGATCACCGCACCGAGGGTCGCGCCGGAGGTGACCCCGAGCAAATGCGGGTCGGCCAGCGGATTGCGCGTCACCGCTTGCAGCACCGCACCGATCAGCGCCAGCCCGGCACCCACCAGCGCACCCAATAGCATGCGCGGCACGCGAATCAGCCAGACGATGTGTTCCTGTCCGGCGGCCCAGTCCGGCACGCCGACACCGAACATCTTGTGCAACAGAATCCGCCCCACCACCTCCACCGGCACCCGCGCCGGGCCAAAGCCCAGCGACACCACGCACGACACCAGCAATAACGCGCCGAGGGCCACCAGCAACAAGGCGTAACGACGATTGATCATTCGCCGCGCAAACCCTTGGCCAGGGTTTCGACCGCCAGCACGTTGTCGATCCCCGGCGTGGCCTGCACATACGGAATCACGATGAAGCGCCGGTTCTTGATCGCGTCCACCGATTGCAGCGCCTGGTTTTTCAGCAGAAATTGCTCTTTCTGTTCGGCGGTGACTTCGCCGTAATCAACGATGACGATCACTTGCGGATTGCGCTCGACCACGTTCTCCCAATTGACCCGGGTCCAGCTCGCTTCGACGTCATCCAGAATATTGCGCCCGCCAGCGGCGTCGATCAGCGCTTGCGGCATACCGAGGCGACCGGACGTCATGGCCCGGTCCTCACCGCTGTCGTAGAGAAACACCCGAGGTTTGTCTGCCGGCAGATCCTTTCGCACTTCGGCGATCTGCGATTGCATCTGGGCGATCAAGGCATTGGCGCGATTCTGCACGTCGAAGATTTTGCCGAGGTTGCGCAGGTCGTTGTAGGTGTCTTCCAGGCTGGCTGGCGGACGCTTCATCACGAACGCGCAGGACTCGGTCAGCTCGTAGACATCGATGCCCAGCGGCTGCAACGTTTGCGGTGTGAGGTCACCGCCCACACGCATGCCGTAATCCCAGCCAGCGAAGAAGAAATCAACGTTGGCGTTGAGCAGGGTTTCCACCGACGGGTACTTGGCCGCCAGCTCCGGCAAGCCGTCGAGGATGGTTTGCATCTCGGGCGTGACCGACTTCCAGCCGGTCACACCGCTATAACCGGCCATGCTGGATTTCAGGCCTAGGGCGAGCATCATCTGGGTCATGTTGATGTCGTGGCTGACCGCGTGTTTCGGTGCTTGCTTGAAGGTCACTTCGCGGTTGCAGCTCTGAATCGTCAGCGGGTAACGCGTGGCATCGGCAAATGCTTGGGCATTGCCCAGCAACAGAGCGGCGCAAAGCAGGGAACGCAAAGTCATGGTTGGGTGATCCAGGTCATTCGTGGGTAGCCGTGCAAGGGATGTTCATCGATCAGCGCTTCGACGCCGAACACGTCGCGCAGCAGTGGCGCGGTCAGGACTTCTTTGGGCGTGCCGCTGGCGACGATGCGGCCATGATTGATCACGTACAGCCGATCACAGAAAGCAGCCGCCAGATTGAGGTCGTGGATGCTCGCCAGGGTGCCGATCTTCAGGCGTTTGACCAGCTGCAGCAGTTCGAGCTGATAACGCGGGTCGAGGTGATTGGTCGGCTCGTCGAGGATCAGCATTTGCGGTTGCTGAGCCAGGGCGCGGGCGAGGATCACGCGCTGTTTTTCACCGCCGGAGAGGGTGACGAAGGCATGATCCTCGAAGCCTTTCAGACCGACTGATTCGAGGGCCTGGGTGGCGAGTTTTCTGTCCTCCAGGGTGTCGCCGTCGAACAGGCCTTTGTGTGGGGTGCGGCCCATGACGACGACTTCGTCGACGGTGAGGCCGAAGGCGTCGGGGAATTCCTGCAGGACCACGGCGATGCGTTGCGCGCACCAGCGCGAGGATTGCTTCCAGACGTTGTGGTGGTCGAGCTTGACCTCGCCGCGCTCGGGTTTGCTGAAGCGCCAGGCACAGCGCAGCAGACTGGTTTTGCCGCTGCCGTTGGGCCCGATCAGACCGACGAACTCACCGGGGAGCACGTGCAAGGTTGCATCACGCAGTTGAAACTGGTGATGACAATGGCGGTGGCCCAGGGGTGTCCAGGCGAGGTTCGTGAGGTTCAGCGAGGTCATGCATTTGCTCTGAGATATTGGTGATGCTGATGACGCTTTCGCGAGCAAGCCCGCTCCCACTCTGGAATGCGATCTAATGTGGGAGCGGGCTTGCTCGCGAAGGGGCCATTGGATCAGAACGGCATTTTGCGTTACACAGTAACACTGAAAATGACCGGGAGATAAGCGCGGGAAGTCTACAGATCCCTCTAAGCCGCGCATCTCGCCTGTTTCATGATGAAGGTGAGGCCGATTCAGTTTGCCGATTGAATCGCGACAGCAGCACCCGATCGAGCAGCCAGACCACCACCAGGGACGCGCCCACCAACGGGAACACCACCGCCAATGCAAACATGATGACCATCGCGGTTTTCCATTTCGGCAAGTCGTGGCGCAGCGGCGGAACACCGAATTTTCCTAGTGGACGGCGCTTCCACCAGATCACCACACCGCTGACGGCGCTGAGCAGAATCATCAGGCAGATCAGCAGGATGATGATCTGGTTGAGCGGGCCGAACATCTTGCCTTCGTGCAGCATCACGCCGATTTCTGTTGCCCGGGCGACGGTGCCGTACTGCTCGAAACGCACGTCGGCGAGGACATTGCCGGTGTACTGATCGATATGCAAGGTGGCGTCGTTGCGCGGGTCGTCGGCGAACACGGCGATGGTGAACACGCCAGTGGCGGTGGCCGGGAAAGTGATGCTGTAGCCCGGTTCGACCTGGCGTTGCACGGCGATGTCCTGCACGTCTTGCAGGCTGATGGTCGGTGCGGCGGGACCCGCTTGCGTGCCGCTGTGGGCCATGTGTTCGGCGTGGTCGCCGGACATCGACATCGGTGTGTTTTCCATGGCCCAAGGCACGGTCTGGCGGGTGGCGGTATTGAGGCTGCGGGCCTCGACATCGGACTGGGGCACGTTGTCCCACATCGCGGCCGGAAAGACGTTCCACACTTGCGCGTATTGCTTGCCCCAGAACCCGGTCCAGGTCATGCCGCTGAGCAGCATCACCAGCAGCAACGACGCGCCCCAGAACCCGGTCACCGCGTGCAGGTCACGCCAGAGCACTCGACCGCGACTGCTCAAGCGTGGCCACAGGATGCCGGCCGCCTGGCCGCGCGGCCACCACAGAAAGACGCCGGAGACCACCAGCACCACGCCCCAACCGGCGGCCAGTTCGATCAGTCGATCACCGACGGTGCCGATCATCAATTCGCCATGAATCGCTCGCGCAACGGCTTGCAGATTCTTTTTCGCGTCTTGCTCGCCGAGGACATCGCCGTGGTAGGGATCGACGAAAACGTTGAGCTCGTTACCGCCATCGAGCACGACAAATTGCGCGCTGCGTTCGGCGTTGACCGGCGGCAAATACTGCTTGATCGTGGCTTGAGGGTAAGCCTCTTTCACCCGCTTGAGCAGGTCATCGGCCGGGACGCTGTGATGCCCGGCCGGGACGTTCAGCAGGCTGGCGTACATCAACGGGTCGAGTTGCGGCTTGAACAGGTAAATGATCCCGGTCAGGGCCAGCATCACCATGAAAGGCGCGACGAACAGACCGGCATAGAAATGCCAACGCCAGGCCAGGTTGTAGAAATTCGGTTTGGGCTGTTTCATCACGTGTGCTCCGCTAGGCTTGGGTCTTTTAGTTGTTGGGTAATTGATCGCAAACAAGGGTTGAACACCGGCCCCCTGTGGGAGCGAGGTTGCTCCGGACGGCGCTCCGACGATGCTTTAGAAGCTCATGTCCACCTTGGTCCAGAGCGTGCGCCCCGGTTCTTTAATGGCTTGCGGGTCATTGGCCGGGTAGCCGAAACCGGCGTTGCCGGCCAGGTTCAAGTGCTCGGCGTACGCCTTGCCGAACAGGTTGTCGACGCCGGTGCTGACCTTCCAGTTTTGGTTGATCCGGTACGCGCCATTGAGCGAGAACACGCCAAACCCCGAGGTCTTGTCGAAGTCCTTGCCGACCACGTTGCCCTTGTTCTGGTCGATGCGGTTTTGCGCCGCAACCACCCGCCACAAGGCCCCGGCGCTCCAGTTGTCTTCGCTGTAGGTCAGGCCGAAACGTGCGTCCAGCGGCGGCATTTGCGGCAGTGCGTTACCGTCGCTGCTGTTCTTGCCCCAGGCATAGGCCAGGGTCGCATCGGCTTTCCAGTGGCTGGTCAGCTTGTAGGCCGCACCCAATTCGCCGCCCATGATCCGCGCGTCGATGTTCTGTGCTTGCGAGGTCATGCCCATCATTGTTGGCGTGTAGTTGAACAGGATGTAGTCGCGCACCTGCCCGACGTAACCCGAGGCCCAGGCTTCGAGGTCTTCGGTCTTGTATTGCAGGCCGAAGTCGAGCTGGGTGGTTTTTTCAGGCTTGATCGAATCGAAGGCATTCACCGAGCCGGCGGGGCCGGATTTGGGTGAAAACAGCTCCCAATAATCCGGGAAACGCTGGGTGTGACCGAGGCCGGCATACAGCGTGGTCGGGCTATCGGCCAGGTCATGCTCGTAACGGACGAAGCCGCTTGGCAGTGTGTCGGCACGGGTGTCGTCGGCGGTCGGGTTGGGGCGCGCCATCATTCCCGAGCCAGTGGTCTGCCGCAAATCCTTGGCCGAGGCACGGTCCAGGCGCGCGCCGGTAATCAGCCGGTCACGGTCGGCGGCGTACCAGGTCAATTCGCTGAACACGCCGTAGTTGTGGAAGTCGGCATCCTTGTTGCGCGGCAAGTCCTTGTAGACGTCAATGCCCATGGCGCTGCGCTGGCGATGTTCGCTGGTCTGCGCATCGATGCCGCTGATCAATTGCACGTCGGCCCAGCGCCACGTGGCTTTGATCCGTGCGCCGAGGGTTCGACGGTCGACGTTGGAGGCCATGGGACCGGCCATCATGCCGGTGCCGGACGGCGTGCGCAGGGTGTAGTTGTCCATCACGTGGTCGGCGTAGTTGTAGTAAACCTGCGCCTCGACCTTGTCCAGCACGTCGCCGATGTTCGACTGCTCGAAACGCAGGCCCAGGCTTTCGCGCTTGAACTGCGAGCCGTCCATGCCGCGACCGGCGTAACGCGCTTCGCCATCGCCCTTGCCGGCGGTGAGTTCCAGCAGGGTGTCGGCGTCCGGGGTCCAGCCCACTGCGACGTCGCCGTTCCATTTGTCATAGCGCGACGGCACAGTGTCGTTGTTACCGTCCCGGTAGTCGTCGGCCTGCGCGGTGTTGCCGATCACTCGCACGTAACCCAATGGCCCGCCGGCAGCCGCGTCCACCACTTTGTCGAAACGGCCGTTGGAGCCCGCCAGCACGCTGGCGTTCACTCGCGTGCCGAGTTCGCCGAAGCTTTCCGGCTCGCGGTCGAAGAGGATGGTCCCGGCCGACGCGCCTGGTCCCCAGAGCACAGTTTGCGGGCCTTTGATCACGGTGAGTTTGTCGTAGGTTTCCGGCGAGATGTATGAGGTCGGTGCATCCATTCGGCCGGGGCAGGCGCCGAGCAACTGGCCGCCGTTGGTGAGGATGTTCAGCCGCGAGCCGAACATGCCGCGTAGCACCGGGTCGCCGTTGGTGCCGCCATTGCGCACCAGGGCGAAGCCGGGGATGGTTTTCAGGTAGTCGCCACCGTCGCTGGCCGGCACCGGTTGGCGCGGATCCTTGGGGTTGGTGACGATGGTCAGGGGCGAACTCGGCGCGATGGCGGTGATCACCGTTGGGCTCAATTCTTCACTGTGGCCGGCGTGTTCATCGGCCAGCACCATGGGGGTCAGCAGTGCCCCGCAAAGGAAGGCGGTGGCGTGCCTGAAGCGAACGCGAGATTCGTTCAGGGCAAAAGAAGCCTGGGCAGCGCTCAAGCGTGTGTCAGCGGAAAACCTGGACATGACATTTTCCATCGAACAGTCGTAAACGACACGGCCGGCAGCCTGCGCATTCCTTGTGGGAGTGAGCCTGCTCGCGATGAGGGAGGGTCAGCCAACATCAATGTTGAATGACCCATCGCGATCGCGAGCAGGCTCGCTCCCACAGGTTGCTGTGGCTGTCTTCGAAACCGTGTGAGATCGGAGGTGGGTGTTTACGCGGCGATGGGCGGAGCGCGGGTGCGGGCGCCGGGGAAAAAGGTTTGCCGGGCGTGGCCCAGGCGAGGGGAGGGTGTGGTGAAGGTGGTGGCTTTGGGCGTGTCGAATGCGACGAAGGACTGGCCGCCAGTCAGCGCCGGGCAATTGAACAGCAGGCTGCAATAGCCGCATTTTTCCCAGAGTGCATGGTGGTCGGCTTTTGGTGGACAGTGCTCGGCCGCGGCTTGCGCGCCGTGATCGGCGTGCTCCATTGCCGACATGTCCATCGACATCGACATCGAGGCGCGTTGATCCATCGGCATCGACTGAGAAATCAGCGGGCCGATAAAGATCATCAACATGGCGAACAGGCTGATCCAGCTGCCGCGCGTCAGGCTTAACGGCTGACGACGGTGTGCGGATGACCTGGCGCTAAGCGGGCGCATGGGCGTTTTTGCTCAGTCGCTTACTGGGCGTGGGCGTGCGTCTGCATGCTTTCCGGCGGCTTCTTCTGCACCGAGACGTCCACCGTTACGGCGCCGGACTTCTCGAAATGCATCGTCAGCGGGAAGCGTTTGCCGTCGCTCAGCAGGCTGCGGTCCTTCAGGTTTACCAGCATTACGTGGTAGGCCATCGGTGCAAAAGAGACGTTGCCACCGGCAGGAATGTCGACGCTCGGCACCTGCTGCATTTTCATCAGGTCGTTTTGCATGACGTGCTCGTGCAACTGGGCTTCGCCTGCAATGGGCGAGTCGACGCTGAGCAGTCGGTCGGCGGTTTTACCGCTGTTGTGAATCACGAAATACGCCGCCACCGTTGGCGCGTTGGGCGGCAACTCCTGCGACCACGGATGGGCGATCTCAAGCTCGCCAGCCTTGTATTCGTGAGCATTGGCAAAACAGGCAGGCAGCAGCAATACAGCCAGGACGATGAGTTTGTTCAACATGGCAGTTCTCCAGAACGATTCGAAACGCAGGTCAATTGCGAGAAGGAATCACACCAGAGGGGACGCGCGGGGGTTGAGACTCGGCCATTGCTGGCGCGGTGTCGGTGTATCGAGAGAGGTATCAGGCAGGCTGCGATTGGCCTCGAAATGTGCGAAGTACAGTTGCGGTACATGCCCCGGCAGCGCCACCAGTGGCGCAGAACCTGAACAGCACCAGCAATGTTGCATGGTGGAGTGGTCGTCACTCTGAGGAGCTTTCTGTTCGATATCGCCCAGGGAAATCGCCACCAACTTCGTGCCGCTGGACGAGCAGAAACTGCCCCACAACAATTGCTCGGCAGGCGATTTCGCCGTCTGCGCCATCGCTCCCGTCATCGGCATGGCGAGCATGTTGAACAGCACTGCGAAGCAGGCGATCCAGGCAAATGCGAGCCGTTGTCGGGACATGGGGCAAATCCGGTTGGGTGGGGGATCAAGCGCGGCTATTTAGCCTGATCAGGGCCGATAAGTAAAAAAGCGGCGTGCGGTGTGGTGTCGCAGTGCAATCAGAGAGCGCTGGCATGCAGGCGCAGGCCTAATGCTTTCATCACTTTCATGATAGTCGCGAATTCCGGGTTGCCAGTGCTGCCCAATGCTTTGTACAGACTTTCACGACCCAGCCCCGCGTCACGGGCAATCTGTGTCATGCCCTTTGCTCGGGCTATGTCGTTAAGGGCTGCACGTATGAGCACTCCGTCGCCAGCATCTTCTTCAAAACAGGCGTCCAGGTAAGCCGCCATTTCTTCTGGTGTTTTTAGAAATTCGGCGGCATCGAAACGGGTGAATTGTTCGGCCATGATTTACTCCTCATTACCGATGTTTTGCGCCATTTGAATGGCGCGTTTGATGTCTCGTTTTTGAGTCGACTTGTCACCGCCCACCAACAGCAGATAAACCACTTCACCTCGGCGGGTGAAATACATCCTGTAGCCAGGACCGTAATGCACACGCATTTCATAAACAGCTCCACCCACCGGTTCGCAATCACCAAAATTTCCATGCTCGGCAGCTCGGAGTCTGGCAATGATGCGAGCTTTGCCAATGATGTCTTTCAGTGAGTCGAGCCAGTCAGCAAATGCTCGGGATCGTTCGAAGTCGATCATGTTTGATCGTATTCCTTGGGATACAGGTTGGCAAGTCGCACTTTACTCGGGGCGAATTTACTCGTCCTTAGAAAGTAAGGTCGGTGTGCTTGTTAGGATCAGAGGGCTCGGACTATAGGATCGAAGCCATGGAGTGGATAGCCGGCTCCGTCCGAGAGTGTTGCCGGCAAAGTGGCAAGGTTATGGAGATCTCAGGAATCGTCTTACACCGATAGGGCTTTCAGTACTTCACTCACCGACCCAAACTCCCGATCAACCCCCCCCGGCAACTCTGGCCGCTGCAAAACAATCACCGGCACCCCACGCTCCCGTGCCACTTCCAGCTTCGGCTCGGTCGCGGTGCTGCCGCTGTTCTTGCTGATCAGTACATCAATCTGCCGACGTTCAAACAGCGCACGTTCATCTTCGATCAGAAACGGCCCACGCGCGCCGATCACTTCGCAGCGTTCATTGCCCGGGTAAACGTCCAGTGCGCGCAAGGTCCAGAATTGCTCTGGCGGGATTTCATGCAGATGCTGCAAGGGTTCGCGACCGAGGGTGAACAACGGTCTGCGGAAAGGTTTGAGGGCCTCGATCAACCCGGCCCAGTCGCTGACATCTCGCCAGTCATCGCCGGCCTGTGGTTGCCAGGCCGGGCGCCGCAGGGCCCAGCAGGCAATACCGCTCAACCGCGCAGCGGTAGCGGCGTTCTGGCTGATTTGTGCGGCGTAGGGATGGGTGGCGTCCAGCAGCAGGTCGATCCCTTCATCCCGAATGAACTGCGCCAGCCCTTCGGCACCGCCGTAGCCGCCAACGCGAACCTGACAGTCAAGATCTGTCGGCACACGCCCCACGCCGGCCAGGCTATAGATGTGTTCCGGCCCGAGGGTCCGGGCGATGGCCAAGGCTTCCGTCACGCCACCCAGCAACAACACGCGCTTCATTGAAAAGCTCCCGCATGGCCAACAATCCCGCCCTGGCGATCGATGGCGAACACTTCGACCTGAACCTGCGTCGGCACCACGCTGCGGGCAAAGTCCAGCGCGTGCTGACACACCGCATCACCCAGCGCGATCCCGGCAGCGCTGGCCATTGCCAAGGCTTGCTGGCTGGTGTTGGCCTCGCGAATCCCTTGCTGCAACGCCTCATCGGCGCCAATCGCCGCCGCCCACTCGGCCAGTAGCGGCAGGTCGATGCTCGAATGCCGACTGTGCAAGTCCATGTGCCCGGCGGCCAGTTTGCTGATCTTGCCGAAGCCGCCGCAGAGGCTGAGTTTATCCACAGGCACTTTGCGCAGATGTTTGAGCACCGCACCGACGAAGTCGCCCATTTCGATCAGGGCGATTTCCGGCAAGTCGTAGACCCGGCGCATGGTGTCTTCGCTGGCGTTGCCGGTGCACGCGGCGATGTGCAGGTAGCCGTTGGTTTTGGCGACGTCGATGCCCTGATGGATCGAGGCGATGTACGCGGCGCAGGAAAACGGCCGGACGATGCCGCTGGTGCCGAGGATCGACAAACCGCCGAGAATGCCCAGGCGCGGATTCATGGTTTTCAGCGCCAGGGCTTCGCCGTCCTCGACGTTCACCGTGACCTCGAAACCACCCCGGTAATCAAGCTCTTCGGCCAGCAGCGTCAGGTGGTCGGTAATCATCTTGCGCGGCACCGGGTTGATCGCGGGTTCGCCGACGCCCAGCACCAGCCCCGGCCGGGTGACGGTGCCCACGCCCCGGCCGGCGCTGAAGCGGATGCCTGGCTCGCTGTGCAGGCGCACCTGGGAAAAGAGTAGGGCGCCGTGAGTCACGTCGGGGTCGTCGCCGGCGTCCTTGATCGTTCCGGCTTCGGCGCCGTCATTCATCAGCCGACAGAATTCCAGGCGCATCTGCACCCGTTTGCCTTTGGGCAGAATGATTTCGACGGCGTCCGCTTCGACGCCACTGAGCAGCAGGCGTGCCGCCGCAAGGCTGGTGGCGGTGGCGCAGCTGCCGGTGGTCAGGCCGCTGCGTAGCGGGGCGGGTTGTTCGGCGGTTTCGTCACGCATCGAGGGGTTTCGTCACGTCCAGCAAGGTAATCGGCAGCGCCTGACGCCAGGTGTCGAACTCGCCCAAGGGTTGCGCCTGAGCGACGTGGATGCGGGTCAGTTCACCGCCATGCCGTTCGCGCCAGGCCATCAGGGTCACTTCGCTTTGCAGGGTGACTGCGTTGGCGATCAACCGGCCGCCGGGTTTGAGTTGCGCCCAGCAAGTGTCGAGCACGCCTTCGCGGGTGACGCCGCCGCCGATGAAAATTGCGTCCGGGCGTTCCAGTCCGGTCAAGGCTTGTGGCGCACTGCCGCGAATCAATTGCAGGCCGGGCACGCCCAAGGCATCGCGGTTGTGTTCGATCAACAACTGCCGACCTTCATCCGCTTCGACGGCCAGCGCCCGGCAGCTCGGATGAGCGCGCATCCACTCGATGCCGATCGAACCGCTGCCGGCGCCGACGTCCCACAGCAGTTCGCCGGGAACCGGAGCGAGGCGCGCGAGGGTCATGGCGCGCACATCGCGCTTGGTCAGTTGGCCGTCGTGCTTGAAAGCGGAATCCGGCAGGCCGGCCAGTCGGGACAGGCGCGGCGTGTTCGGTTCGGCGATGCATTCGATGGCGATCAGGTTCAGATCGGCGATCACAGGGTTGTTCCAGTCATTGGCGACACCCTCGATGCGTCGTTCGGCTTCGCCGCCCAGATGTTCCAGCACGGTGAGGCGACTCGGCCCGAAACCACGCTCACGCAGCAGCGCCGCGATGACCGCCGGGCTCTGGCCGTCGTTGCTCAACACCAGCAAGCGAACACCGCTGAACAACTGCGCATTGAGTGCGGCGATGGGGCGAGCCACCACCGAGAGCGTGACCACATCCTGCAGCGGCCATCCCATTCGCGCCGCCGCCAGCGAGCAGGAGGAGGGCGCCGGCAGTATCAGCATTTCATCACGGGACAGATGCCGGGCCAGGCTTGCGCCCACGCCAAAGAACATCGGATCACCGCTGGCCAGCACACAGACCGGTTCGCCGCGCAGCGCCAAAACCGGCTCAAGGCAGAAAGGGCTGGGCCACAACTGGCGCTCGCCACGGATGCACACCGGCAGCAAATCCAGTTGTCGCTGACCGCCAATGATCCGCGAAGCGCGCAGCAGAGCGTGCCGGGCGTTTTTGCCCAGGCCCTTGAAGCCGTCTTCGCCGATTCCTACTACTGTCAGCCACGGTGACATCTATAGCCCTCAAATATAGTCCTCAAACGGACTGTTCCGACGGGCAGGCTTTTCATGCCGTCGAACAAAGCAGGCATAATACCGCGCCTTCGCCCGCGAAGCGCCTTTCCCACACAGCCGGTCGCCCCCTTGAACGAACGCCCGATGTCCACCGCTTTACGCCCCTCGGCTTGCCCGGGGTTGCTGCGTATCGTCCCGGCGCTGGATGGCGGCATCTGTCGGATCAAATTGAACGGCGGCTCGATCAGCGCAGCCCAGGCTGAAGCGGTGGCCCGCGCGGCTGAACAGTTTGCGGGGGGCGTGATCGAGGCGACCAATCGGGCCAACCTGCAGATTCGCGGGATCGGCAGCGAACAGACAGCACTGATCGACAGCCTGCTCGCCGCTGGATTGGGTCCGCGTACCGCGACGGGCGACGATGTACGCAATCTGATGCTCAGCCCGAGCGCCGGGATTGATCGGCGCATGCTCTTTGATACGCGTGAGCTGGCGGAACAGATCCTTGTCACCCTGCAAAGCCACGAACGTTTCCACGAACTCAGCGCCAAGTTTGCGGTGCAACTCGATGGCGGCGAGGCGTTGGCGATGCTCGAGCACCCGCATGATCTGTGGTTGTCTGCGGTTGAGCGAGGTGGCGAGTGGTTGCTGGTGTTCGGTTTCGCGGGTTGCCCCACGGACAGGCCCGCAGGCGCGGTGCCACTTGAGCAGGGGCATGCACTGGTCGTTGCGGTGCTGGAGTTGTTTCTTGAACTGGCGCGTCCTGATCAAACGCGGATGCGTCATTTGCTGGCCGAATACCCGTTCGCAGCGTTTCTTGCTCGTTTGGCCGAACGAGTGTCCTTGAAGTCGATCACCGATTGGCGGCGTTCATTGAGCCCGGATGCTCTGCACATTGGCGTTCATCCGCAGGCTGGAACCGAATATGTCTATATCGGTGCCGTACCTCCTTTGGGGCGGCTCGATCCCGTCATGCTCAGAGGCGCGGCACAACTGGCGCGCGAGTTCGGCGACGCGAGCCTGCGTTTCACCCCATGGCAAAGTCTGTTGCTGCCCAATGTTCGAAAAGAACGGGCGCCCGAAGTCATTGGGCGTCTGGAGCAACTGGGCCTGCTGTGCAAGGCCGGTCAGCCCTTGTCACGGTTGATCGCCTGCACGGGTTCCGCTGGCTGCGGCAAAGGCCTGACCGATACCAAGAGCGACGCCTTGCAATTGGCGGCGCTGTTGCGACGTCACGATCAAACGGTGCATTTGTCTGGCTGCCCGCGTTCCTGCGCCGCCGCCCATCGGGTGCCGGTCACGTTACTGGCCGTCGCCCCCGGTCACTACGACCTCTATTTTCGCGATGCAGCGCAGCCGGGTTTCGGCGCGCTGCACGCACGCAACCTTACTATTGAAGCGGTCGCAGCCTTGCTCGACGCCCGCTCACGGAGCTCCCTTGATGCTTGATTACATCCGCGACGGTCAGGAGATCTATCGCAACTCCTTCGCGATCATTCGTGCCGAGGCCAACCTTGCGCGTATTCCGCCCGATCTGGAGAAACTCGCGGTCCGTGTGATCCACGCCTGCGGCATGGTCGACGCCATCGACGGCCTGCAATTTTCCGAAGGCGCGGGCAAGGCCGGGCGTGATGCGCTGGCCGCCGGTGCACCGATCCTGTGCGATGCGCGGATGGTCAGCGAAGGCGTGACCCGCACGCGTTTGCCTGCGAACAACGAAGTCATCTGCACCCTGCGTGATGACAGCGTTCCGGAGCTTGCCCGTGAGCTGGGCAACACCCGCTCCGCCGCCGCGCTGGAGCTATGGCGCCCGCACCTTGAAGGCAGCGTGGTGGTGATCGGCAACGCGCCCACCGCACTGTTTTATCTGCTGGAAATGCTCGACGCCGGCGCACCGAAACCGGCGCTGATCCTCGGCTTCCCGGTGGGCTTCGTTGGCGCCGCCGAATCCAAGGCAGCGCTCGCGGCGGACAGCCGTGGCGTGCCTTTCGTCATCATGCAAGGCCGGCTGGGCGGTAGCGCCATGGCCGCCGCCGCCGTCAATGCCCTCGCCACGGAGATCGAATGATGCAGCAACCTGGACGTTTGATCGGCCTGGGCGTCGGCCCCGGTGATCCGGAACTGATTACCGTCAAAGCCCTGCGCCTGCTGCGCGAATCGCCGGTGGTGGCGTACTTCGTCGCCAAGGGCAAAAAGGGCAATGCTTTCGGCATCATCGAGGCGCATTTGCAGGACGCGCAAACGCTGCTGCCGCTGGTGTATCCGGTGACCACCGAAGCGCTGCCGGCGCCGTTGTCGTACGAACAAGTGATCAGCGATTTCTACGATGCGGCCGGCGAAGAACTCGCCGCGCACCTGGACGCTGGCCGTGACGTTGCGGTGATCTGCGAAGGCGATCCGTTCTTCTACGGCTCCTACATGTACCTGCACGATCGACTGGCCGAGCGCTATGAAGCCGAAGTCGTGCCGGGTGTTTGCTCGATGCTTGGCGGTGCCTCGGTACTGGGCGCGCCGCTGGTGTATCGCAATCAGAGTTTGTCGGTGTTGTCGGGCGTATTGCCTGCCGACGATCTCAAGCGTCGTCTGGCCGATGCCGATGCGGCGGTCATCATGAAGCTGGGGCGCAACTTTCCCAAGGTCCGTCAGGTGCTCGAAGAACTCGGGCTGGCGGGGCGTGCGCTGTACGTCGAACGCGCGACCATGGCCAACCAGAAAATCGTCCCGCTGGATCAGGTCGAGCCGATGTCCTCGCCGTACTTCTCGCTGATCATTGTGCCCGGCGAACGGTGGCAAGGCTGATGGCCCGTCCAGTTCCGGCGATTGTCATTCTGGGCAATGGCAGCCTCGCGACTGCGCGCAAGATTGCGCAGCTGTACCCTGGCGCATTGATCCATGGTCTGGCTGAACGGGTGGACGGCGCGGACCGCGTCTATCACGAATTCGGCGCCACCTTGCGTGAGCTCTATCAGCAGGACACGCCAATTATCGCCTTGTGTGCGGCGGGCATCGTGATCCGCACCCTGGCGCCGCTACTGCTGGAAAAAGGCGCCGAGCCGCCCGTGCTGGCCGTGGCTGAAGACG
The DNA here is from genome assembly GCF_019956495.1 of Pseudomonas sp. BF-B-26. NCBI lineage: Bacteria > Pseudomonadati > Pseudomonadota > Gammaproteobacteria > Pseudomonadales > Pseudomonadaceae > Pseudomonas > Pseudomonas sp. BF-B-26. Next base: position 52,793 of record NZ_JAHBDP010000083.1, read on the forward strand.
GCAGCGCCGTGGTGCCGCTGCTCGGCGGCCTCGGTGGCGTGAACGTCATGGCGCGCGAGATTGCTGCCGGTCTCGAGGTGGCTGCAGCGATCACCACCAGCGGTGAATTGCGCTTCGGCACCTGCCTGCTCAATCCACCCAGCGGCTACGCCCTCGGCGATCTGGAACTGGGCAAGCGCTTCGTCTCGGATTTGCTCGCCGGCCAAAGCGTACGCATCGAAGGGGCTGCGCCGTGGCTGGCGCAGGCGCAGTTGCCGCAAGATCCTCACGCGCAGTTGTCGATCCATGTCGGCCATGCCGAGCGTGCGCCTGCGGCCAATGAATTGATGATCTACCCGCGCAATGTGTTGGTGGCGGTGAGCGGTGAGGTCGCGGATCTGTCAGGCGTCATTCGCGCGACCCTGCATCAAGCGAACATCGCCGTGCAATCGGTGGCGTGCCTGCTGGCCAGCGACCTGCACATGGCCAATTCGGCGCTGCGCGAAGCGGCACTAGAGCTGGGCGTGACGCTGCGTTTTGCGTCGGTCAGCGGCGGCGTTAGCGAGTTGTCCCGCCACACCGTGCCGAACGCGACCATCGTGTCAGCGGATACCGGCATTGCCATCGCGGTGGCCACTGAGCCGCTGGACGCTGCGCAGATCGGCCGGGCACGCGGTCGTTTGGCCGTCATCGGTCTGGGCCCTGGTGCCGCCGAACTGATGGTGCCAGCGGTCAAGGCCGAGCTGGCCAGGGCCACCGACGTACTCGGATACGAAACCTACGTGCGCATGGCCGGACCGTTCCGCGAAGACCAAGTGCTGCATTGCACTGACAACCGCGAAGAGATGCAGCGCGCCCGCCACGCCTTCGAGCTGGCGGCGCAAGGCCGTTCGGTGATTGTGGTTTCATCCGGTGACCCCGGTGTGTTCGCCATGGCGGCGGCGGTGCTTGAAGCGTTGCATGAGTCGAGCGAGCCGAGCTGGCACAGCGTCGACCTGGAGATCCTGCCGGGTGTCTCCGCTTCGCTGGCGACCGCTGCGCAGGCCGGTGCGCCGCTGGGCCATGACTTCTGCGTGATGTCGCTGTCGGACAACCTCAAGCCCTGGGCAATCATCGAGAAGCGCCTGGACCTGGCCGCCGAAGCCGATCTGGCGCTGGCGTTCTACAACCCGATCTCCCGTGCGCGGCCGTGGCAACTGGGCCAGGCGCTGGAAATCGTCGGCCGGCATCGCACACCGGAAACGGTGGTGGTGCTGGGCCGCGACATTGGCCGTCCTGGCCAGACGTTGCGGGTCACAACGCTCGGCGAACTGACCCCTGATCAGGTCGATATGCGCACCATGGTGCTGATCGGTTCGTCTACCACTTGCGTGTTCCCTCGTGCCGAGGGTGGTGAGTGGGTGTATACGCCGCGGTGGTATGGCATCAAGCCTGCCTCCTGAACACAGCGGCCCCGCGAGGGCCGCTTCTCACTTCATACATTCCCGTCTGCTGTCGGCACTTTCCCTTTGGCGTTGATGCGTCGTTTATTTCACCAGTCGTTGTGGGATTTATGAATCTCGCCACGAAGAATTAATACTGTTTTCTGTCGCTGCTTTCTTCCGTTATCCAATACTTTCTTTGCAGTCGAACACTTCGGCGTTGCGCATGAGTCACAATACCGGCTGTTTGCTGATGGTTCGCGCGATGTTGTTTGTCTAAGTGCGCTTATTTAGGTCTGCAATATAAGGTTTTATTTTTTTCAAATTTGATTGTATTGAAATTAATTGAATTTCTTCGGGTTTGAAGTGGCTGTTTTTACGATTTAGTTTTGTCTCATGTGAAGCAATTGCTTCGCGTATTGATCTGGTCTCGTTCAAAAATACAAAAGAGCTGCCATTGTCGTTGAGCGGTATTTGCGCGGCTGGCTTTCGGAACTTAATTGCATGTATTGAAGCTGGAGAGTCTCTTGTCTAATAATTATTTGGATGTGTCGTATGTCGGAGAGTATGTAAGGTTTGCAAAACTTTTTAATCTTGAAGATCTTCAACAGGCGTTGATTTCGCACAAAGGTACCGAGGAGTATGACGCCATCCTCAGGTATTACTCTGGCTGCATCGATTTGCTCGATTCGCCCAGGATGCTGGAGCCGCTGGGCCTGTTGAAGCAGGCTTTGGCATCTTTGGTCGGGCCTGAGAGTCGACAACGACGAACGACTGAATCGCTTCCTCCCCAGAGCCCTGCCCCCGATGTGGTAGACATCTACGAACGGCTCGAAGGTTTCGAGGCTCGTTTGTCGAACGGTGCGCAGCTGTTGCAAACGCCCAAAACCAATGTTCCTGACAATCTGCACTTTGTCTGGCTCGGCGGCGGTTTGGGCGATATCCAGCGCGACTACATCAATATCTGGAAACAGACCGTGGCTGGGCAGGGTTACACCCTCAAGCTCTGGTACGACAGCGATGCATTGCTGGCTTACGAAACCAATCGGATTATTGTCGAGGCCGCCAAGGCTGACGCCATGCTTAATGGCGGGCAGACCAGTAGTGACGCTTTTGAACTAGGCGACAAGTATGAAGAGCGGGCCATCGTTCTCAAGCAGCAAATGTTTGCGCACATTAATAAAGCGGTAGAGAGCGGTGAGAGCGCCGACAACGCCAGGATCGATCTGTTGGTGAGAGCCTATAGCCAAGATGAAGCACGGTTGAAGGTTCTAAGGGAAAAGAACCGTCAGAGTCTGTTGTCGTTGGGCGAGGGCGGTATTGTCCTTCGCGATCTCGCCACCGAGGCGACATCGTTGTACTTGCAGGACATCTACGCGCGAGAAATACGCTTGCGTGGCAACTTTGCTGCCGCCTCCGACATTGTCCGCGTCGAGGCGCTGTTGGCCGACGGTGGCAGTTATGCCGATGTCGACAACCTGCCTCCACTGTTGGAATCGTTGGGTGGGGTGGACATCAGTCGGTTTGAGCCGAATGCACGCCTGGGTGTTTTGCAGTTGATACTTGACCACAGTCCTGAGTGGATGCCGGGGCGGCAGGTTATACGCAGCAAGTACAAAAACTATTTCGAGCGAATTCCCCAGGAGCACCGTGAGGCGCTGGAGCGTTTTGCCAAGAGCAAGCCCGATCTCGCCAGTGTTTTCCGGCGCCCGGTTGAACGTCAGGTGCGACCTGATGGACTGCGTGCCGTCGTCGACCAAGGTGAGTTGAGTAACGCGTTCATGATGGCTCATCCCGGGGCAGCGATGCTCAAGACCATTCTTGACCGTTTCAGGCTGAACTATGAGGTGGTGAATGCCACCATTCGGTTAGTCACTGAAAGAAAGATTGCGCTTAACGACTTTCAGGCTATCCATGAGGTTGCCAATGAAGTGGTCGAGAAAAGGTTCGGGCGTTTATTTGAATTATCACCGGCGGAGGAATCAGCGGGCAGGGGGTTGGTCAGAGCTGCCTCTGATTACTACAGCGACGGTATCCGTCCACTGGGTGACGTGACGATTCATCTGACCGGACCTGCGGCGATGCGCAATGGGCTTGCGGATTACGAGAAGATGCATTTCACCCCACGGGGCGCTGAAGCTTCGAGAGCTGAAGTCGCCATACCCGCCATCGCCACCGTCAACCGGGCGACCGAGGAAGAGCTGGATCACTCCTGGATGGAGAACGAGAGCAACTTGGCTCAATGGCTGAATAGAGAACAGCAGCATTGGCAGGCCGGGCAGTTCAAAAACCGCTATGTCGGCGATGTCGCACAACTGCTCAAGTACCAGAGCATTGATTTCGATGAAGGCTGGCCGGTGATCGAAGGTCGTCATGTGTTGATCACTGATCTGTTGCAGCAACTGGCCGATGATCTCGGAGAGCCATTTCGCAAGGCAATGAGTCAGCGCCGCAACGGCAGCGTGACGTTTGAAAAACCATGGTCCCTGAGCTTCGATGAACGGCAAGCAATCATTGCTCAGGATGTCAGAAGCCATCCCCTGACTCCCCCTGCGGACGCAGCGACACAAAACCTGTCGGTGGATGAACTGCTGAGTCAGACCGCTAAAGACCCGCTTATCAGTATGAAATTAAACCCGCTGCAATATCTGTTGCTGGGGGGGCTGTTGGGGGTCAATACACTGGATAAAAAGCATTTTGATGCCGCCAGTGCAACGCTTGAAAACCTTGCCAACTCGATGTCGGACATGGGGGTCATCCACCGTTACGGAGCCATTGAACAGGAGCTGTTCAAGCAAAGTCATCCGGCTTTCCTTGCCGGATTGAAGGGGGCTTCCAATCCGTCCGTGGCCCTGTCTGAAACCAGTGTCGATCTCAAGAAGCAGGCGCTCGCACGCCCACTGACCCTGCTGGAATGGGGACGCTCGGTCGCCAGAATTCAGCATGTGGCGAAACTCGAGTACCGCCACAAGGTCGGCGAACGAATCAATGAAGTGCTGGAGAGCTTCCCTTACGGTAGTTACAAAGAATTGCCACAGGACTTGTTGCTCGAAGGCGTGGGTGACCGGGTTGCCGGACGCTGTTACCCATTAGCGCTGGCGATGGCCGCAGCGCTCCACAAAGGCAACAATGCGGCAAGCACGTTGAGAGAACGCTTTTACCTGGCTGTCGGCGAGCCTGAGGCCGCGGACTCAAAGGCGTTTGTGAGCATGATCGAGGAGTTGCGTGACGCGCCTGTCAATGACATAGGCAAGCCACTGATGCGTTCTGATCTGGCTCAGATCGTAGCGCTACTGGAAGAAAAAACGGCCAGCACGACTGTAATGCTCAATTCGGATAACCACTCGATGCTAGTGGCGAAAATCTTTGAAGGCGAGCGCAGCAATTACCTGCTCTTCGATCCGAATATAGGGATCCTCGAGATGGTTACGTCGTTGGCGTTCAGTAACGCACTGACGCACATTCTCCTGCGCAAAAAAATGGCCATGCATTACGCAGCCTTTGGCGATGCGCAACGGCCGACCTTTGATCTGATCGAGCTCGATGGTGAAAAACTGAACAGTAGGGTACTTGCCTCCGGTATTGAGGTTTCAAGCCTGTCGGAGTCAGGCGCGCTGCCTGAGCAAACGGTGCCACGTGTAAGACAACGGCTGGCCAGTGCCCGGGGACGGTCGCTGGTCAACAATGCGGCGCTGGGCAGTTCATTGCTGGAACTGGACGCGCACTGGTGGGGTGGGCAGATCGCGCAGGCGACACGTCAATTGCAGGAGCAACACGGGCTGGCGTCGGATTCTGTTGCGCTGTTCGAGACACTGGAGATAACCCCGACAGGGGGATACGCAATCAGTCTGGTCAACACTGAGTCCGGGCACGCCGAGCGTGTCACCACCAGCGATCACCGGTTCCTGAGAATTAAACAATTCCTCTCCGAAACCTTCCATTCATTGGCCGCTCGCCCGCGTGCATCGGTCAGTCCGCTTGATCCGACGGAGGCCAGCAGCGTTCATACGCTCAATGCCGGGTTCACCGTACAAGCCCTGATGAATGCGCTGCGACATCACGAGGGCGCGGTCAGCGGTAGTGACAAGGCCCTGACCACCGCCATTCGCCTGCATGCCTACGTCAACTATGCCCAACTGGCCCACGGCAACATCGTGGATGTGCTCGGCGTAGTGAACCTGGTGCGTCAGGCCCTGAACGATGAAAAGCTGATCGCCCGTACCAGCGCACCGTTGGTGCAAAAGGCCTTGGGGCATATCGCCAATGAAGGCGTCGGTACTGTGCTGGGGCTGGTGAATGTCGGGTTTGATATTTATCAGTTAAGCCACGCCACCAATGACATTGAGAGGGCGCAGTTCGGCACGCAGTTGGCCTTTGATTCCGCGAGTGCGGTGGTAGGCGTAGCCGGTCTGGGGGCGGCATTGGCTGGCGCGGGTACGGTGGCTGCGGTGCTGGGAGG
>NZ_JAHBDP010000084.1:0-58213 GCF_019956495.1 Pseudomonas sp. BF-B-26
CGTTACTCGCTGCTGTCAACACCTCTTTTACACCGCTTTCGACCGAGAAGATCGAATCGTCAATTAGGCAAAAACAGACTGCCTGATCAACTCCTTCTGGGCTTCGATGACCTGAAGCAACTCGCTGCCGAAAACTGCGTAACCCATTGTTTACCAAGGAGTTTTCCGTTTCGACTGCGCCGGAAGTGGGGCGAATTATAGACTTCCAGAATCTGCCGTCAACCCTTAATTAAGCTTTTCGTGCAGCAGGTGTCTTTTTGGCTATTAATCGTGGGATTCGGCGGATTACAGAGGGTAGTCGCAACACTAATAGCAATGCACCTATAGAAGCGTAAACCGCCCACTCCTTAAGATCAGCGCGCACGATCCACAACATATGCAGCAATCCAAGCCCGAGAACCCCATAGGCAAGACGATGTAATTTCTTCCAGCCAGAACCCAAACGCCGCTGACTATAGCGATTTGAGGTCACCGCCAAGGCCAATAAACACAGAAACCCAAGCGTCCCGACAATAATGTACGGCCGTTTGCGCAACTCGACACCCAACTGCGACCAATCAAAGCCGAGGATGAACGCCGTATACCCACTCAAATGCAAAACCACATAGGCGAAGCACCACAACCCCAGTTGTCGCCGGACAGCAACCCACCCTGCCCAACCAGTAAGCTTCTGCACAGGTGTCATGCTTAACGTAATGAGCAGCAGTACAAGCGCCCCCAACCCCAACCGGTCAACCAGAACCTTGCCCGGATCAGGCCCCAGCACATCCTCCCAGGCCTGATACAACCAAAGCAGCGGCCAGACCGCAGCAGCTATAAAGACGCCAATTCGCCAAAACGGAAATCGCATCAGTAGTTCTTCCGCAAATCGAGCCCTGTATATAGAGAGGCGACTTCATCCGAGTAGCCATTGAACATCTGCGTGTCCCGCACATTGGGCTTGAACAGCCCACTCGGCAAACGCCGCTCACGCGCCTGGGTCCATCGAGGATGATCGACTGTCGGATTCACGTTCGCATAGAAGCCGTACTCATCCGCAGCAATGCTCTGCCAGGTGGTCTTCGGCTGCTCGCTGACCAGACTGATCCGCACGATGGATTTGATGCTCTTGAAGCCATATTTCCACGGCACCACCAAACGCAGAGGCGCGCCGTTCTGATTGGGCAGCTCACGCCCGTACATACCCACGGCAAGAATCGCCAACGGATTCATCGCCTCATCCAGACGCAGCCCTTCCACATATGGCCAATCGATCAAGGCAAAACCGGAACGTTGCCCGGGCATGCTCTTGGGATCTTCCAGGGTTTCAAAGCGAATGAATTTGGCTTTGGAAGTCGGCTCGACTTCCTTGAGCAGGGCCGAGATGGGAAATCCGATCCAGGGAATGACCATCGACCAGGCCTCTACACAGCGAAGACGGTAAATACGCTCCTCGAGCTGATAAGGCTTCATGAAGTCCTCCAGTGCGTACCGCCCTGGTTTTCCCACCTCCCCGTCTATTACCACACTCCAAGGTTCGGTTTTCAGCGCGCCGGCATTGGCAGCGGGATCACCTTTGTCGGTGCCGAACTCATAGAAATTGTTGTAATGGGTCGCGTCCTTGAATGGCGTGATCGCCTCATCCTTGACGCTAACCGCGCCCCATCTAGCAGAAGGTAGTTTTTCGGCAAACCAGGAAGGCGCCTTGCCAGGCTCGACATCCGAATAACGCGCAGCATCGGCAGCACTGACCCAACGCGGCAAGCCGCTAACAGCCAAACCGGCGACGGCAGCACCGAGCACATTGCGACGAGATAGATAGAAGGATTCAGGCGTGACGTCCGACTCATGGCAGTCAGACGCTTTGGGGACTTTGATCAGCATGGCAACTCCGCAGCATTGGAGAACAGATGCACCAATAGACTGCGGAGTATGAGGGAAGCTAAGCGTTTTTGTGCCGACGAAGACGTAACAGATATTGAACCGGGCCAGAGGCTGCATAAGCGAGGAAAACCAGCAGCAGAATGCGCGGCGGATCACTGAACACCACGGCAAACACCAACACCACGGCGAGAATCGCCACGAAAGGTACACGCCCTTTCAAGTCCAGCTCCTTGAAGCTGTTGTACTTGATGTTACTGACCATCAGCATGCCGGCAGCCGCAACCATCAGCGCCACCAGGAAGGACATCTTCGAACCCTGGATGCCGTAATCACTGAACGCCCAGACAATGCCTGCAACCACACCAGCAGCCGCCGGACTGGCCAGACCTATGAAGTAGCGCTTGTCCGCAGTGCCGACCTGGGTATTGAAACGCGCCAGACGCAACGCTGCACCGGCCACATAAATGAAGGCAACCATCCAGCCGACCTTACCCATGTCGCCCAAGGCCCAACCGAATGCCAACAATGCTGGCGCGACACCAAAGGCGACCATGTCGGACAGCGAGTCGTACTCGGCACCGAAGGCACTCTGAGTATTGGTCATACGGGCAACGCGACCATCGAGGCCGTCGAGCACCATCGCGACAAAAATCGCGATTGCTGCAAAAGCAAAATACTTGCTCGCACCAATCGAATCACCGGCACTCAAGGCGCTCTGGGCGCTCATCGAGTTGATGATGGAGTAAAACCCTGCGAACAGGTTCGCAGTGGTGAACAGATTCGGCAGAAGATAGATACCACGATGCCGGACTTTACGGCCTTCAGCGTCGTGCCCTTCCTCGATGTGTTCATCGATGGGCAGCAGGCTTTCGGCGTCAGAAGCCTGGTTTGGCTCTTCGGGACGTTCGCTCATGGACATTACCTTGCAACGGGGTGGAAAGTTTGGACAGGTGTCTGGGACGACGGTTCGGCCGCAAACGATGCAGCTTTATACCAGAACCAGCCGCCCAAACGAAAAAACGCGGCCTAGGCCGCGTTTTTTTCGTACAAGTGTGCGACTTAGTTTTTAGCTTTGTCGACGATCTTGTTGGCACCGATCCACGGCATCATGGAGCGCAGTTGCTCGCCGATGATTTCGATACCGTGAGCGGCGTTGTTACGACGCTTGGCGGTCATCGAAGGATAGCCGGTAGCGCCTTCGCTGATGAACATCTTGGCGTATTCGCCGTCCTGAATACGTTTCAGGGCGTTGCGCATGGCCTGACGGGATTCGGCGTTGATCACTTCCGGACCGGTCACGTACTCGCCGTATTCAGCGTTGTTGGAGATCGAGTAGTTCATGTTGGCGATACCGCCTTCGTACATGAGGTCAACGATCAGCTTCAGTTCGTGCAGGCATTCGAAGTAGGCCATTTCCGGCGCGTAGCCAGCTTCAACCAGGGTTTCGAAACCGGCTTTAACCAGCTCAACGGTACCGCCGCACAGAACGGCTTGTTCGCCGAACAGGTCGGTTTCAGTCTCGTCCTTGAAGGTGGTTTCGATGATGCCGGTACGACCGCCACCAACGCCAGCGGCGTAGGACAGTGCAACGTTTTTGGCGTTGCCGGAAGCATCCTGATAGATAGCGATCAGGTCAGGGATACCGCCGCCTTTGACGAACTCGGAACGCACGGTGTGGCCCGGAGCTTTCGGCGCGATCATGATCACGTCGAGGTCAGCGCGCGGAACAACCTGGTTGTAGTGGATCGCGAAACCGTGGGAGAAGGCCAGGGTGGCGCCTTTCTTGATGTTCGGCTCGATTTCGTTCTTGTACAGAGCGGACTGGAACTCGTCCGGGGTCAGGATCATGACCAGGTCGGCAGCCGCAACAGCGGAAGCAACGTCGGTCACTTTCAGGCCGTGAGCTTCGGCTTTGGCAACAGTTGCCGAACCTTTACGCAGACCAACAGTAACGTCAACGCCGGAGTCTTTCAGGTTGCACGCTTGAGCGTGGCCCTGGGAACCGTAACCGATGATGGCAACTTTCTTGCCCTGGATGATCGACAGGTCGCAGTCTTTTTCGTAATAAACTTTCATGAAATTCCCCTATATATCCAGGCCGTTCAGGCCATTCGCTAATTTGGTTTAGATGCTGAGTACTTTGTCGCCGCGGGCAATACCGGTTACGCCGCTGCGGACGGTCTCCAGAATCGAGGCGGTGCCAATGGACTGAATGAAGCTGTCGAGCTTATCGCTGGTACCGGTCAATTGAACGGTATACACGCTAGCGCTGACGTCAACGATCTGCCCACGATAAATATCGGTAGTGCGTTTGATCTCGGCGCGCTGGGCGCCGGTGGCCTTGACCTTGACCAGCATCAGCTCGCGCTCGATGTGAGCACTCTCCGACAGGTCGACCAGTTTGACCACTTCGATCAACTTGTTCAGGTTCTTGGTGATCTGCTCGATAACTTCATCGTGGCCAACCGTGGTCAGCGTCAGACGCGACAGGGTCGGGTCTTCGGTAGGTGCCACAGTCAGGCTTTCGATGTTGTAGTTGCGCTGCGAGAACAGGCCGACTACACGAGACAGAGCACCCGGTTCGTTTTCCAGAAGCAAGGAAATAATGTGCCGCATGATTATGTACGCTCCGTCTTGCTCAGCCACATATCGCGCATGGAGCCGTCTTTGATCTGCATCGGGTAGACGTGCTCGCTGGTGTCGACCGAAACATCAATGATCACCAGGCGATCTTTCATGGCAAACGCTTCTTCCATCTTCGCCTTCAAATCTTTCGATTCAGTGATGCGCATGCCGACGTGACCATAGGCCTCTGCCAGCTTGACGAAATCAGGCAGCGATTCCATGTAGGAATGCGAGTGACGGCTACCATAGCTCATGTCTTGCCACTGGCGAACCATACCCAAAACGCCGTTGTTCAGGATGACGATTTTGACCGGCAAGCCATATTGCAGACAGGTGGACAGTTCCTGAATGTTCATCTGGATACTGCCCTCGCCCGTCACGCAAACGACATCGTCATCCGGGAAGCTCAGCTTGATGCCCATGGCCGCCGGAAAACCGAAGCCCATGGTGCCCAGACCACCGGAGTTGATCCAGCGGTTCGGCTTGTTGAACGTGTAGTACTGCGCCGCGAACATCTGGTGCTGACCCACGTCGGAGGCGACAAAGGCATCGCCTTTGGTCACTTCACACAGGGTTTCGATCACGGTCTGCGGCTTGATAACGCTGCCGTCGCCCTTGTCGTAAGGGAACAGGCCGCGATCACCGCGCCACTCATCAACTTGCTTCCACCAACTGGCAACGGACTCCTTGTTCGGGGTCTCGCCGATTTCCTTGAGGATCGCGACCATCTCGGTCAGGACACTCTCGACCGGACCGACGATAGGCACGTCTGCCTTGATGGTCTTGGAGATCGAAGCCGGGTCGATGTCGATGTGAATGATCTTGGCATTCGGGCAGAACTTCGCCGGGCCGTTGATCACGCGGTCGTCGAAACGAGCGCCGACTGCAAGGATCACGTCGGCATGGTGCATCGCCAGGTTAGCGGTGTAGCTGCCGTGCATGCCGAGCATGCCGATAAACTGACGGTCGGTGCCAGGGTAGGCACCCAGCCCCATCAGGGTATTGGTCACCGGCAGGTTGAGCATCTTCGCCAGCTCGGTCAGCGGCGCGGAGCCACCACCGAGAATCACGCCGCCGCCTGCATACATCACAGGACGCTTGGCCGCCAGGAGCATTTCTGCCGCCTTGCGGATTTGCCCGGAGTGACCGCGAACGGCCGGGCTGTAGGAACGCAGCTTGGCTTTTTTCGGGAAGATGTATTCGAACTTCTCGGCCGGGTTGGTCATGTCTTTCGGGATATCGACAACGACCGGACCAGGACGACCGGATTGCGCGAGGTAGAACGCTTTCTTCATGACTTCCGGGATTTCCGACGCGTGCTTGATCATGAAGCTGTGCTTCACGATCGGCCGGGAGATACCGATCATGTCGGTTTCCTGGAACGCATCGGTGCCCACCATGGTGCTAGGCACCTGGCCGGAAATGACCACCATCGGAATGGAGTCCATGTAGGCCGTGGCAATACCGGTAATGGCGTTGGTTGCGCCCGGGCCGGAGGTCACCAGTACCACACCGGCTTTACCGGTGGCACGGGCATAGCCGTCAGCCATATGGGTCGCAGCCTGTTCGTGACGAACCAGGATGTGGGTCACTTCCGGTTCTTTGAACAGGGCATCGTAGACATGAAGAAGAGCACCACCCGGGTACCCGTAGATATACTTGACGCCTTCGTCACGCAAAAAGCGGACGAGCATCTCACCGCCAGATAAAAGCTCCACGTTGTTCACCTCTAAAACGCCAGAATACCGCCCACATAAAAGAGGACGGGTCTTAATAGGTTTACTTCTCAGCAGAGCATGAGCGACGGTGGTCGCCGACTACGTCAGCACTGACTGAGCAAGTATTGGGATCGTCCCAAGTGTTGCGGGCCTTTCCCACCCAGCGCGAGGTAACGCGTTGCGGGTGTAACAGGTCGGCGCGGATGTGCGCCTCATGATCTGCTGAGCGGGCCTGCTTCTGGCAGTCCCTCTACAGCGGACTTTGGATTCTTCTGTTTCGTCCTCTCCAAGTCAAGTCGTCTATGTGCTTTATTGAACTAAGCACATGAGAAAGCAAGAAAAAACCGCTAAACAGCAACTGTGTTAGCTTCAATTGCGCAACCCAATACAAGGAAATGGCATGCGAACGTTTTTCCTGACCGTCAGCTTGCTGATTGGCATCAGCCCTCTGGGCATGGCCGCTCAGATCTACAAATGGGTCGACGCCCAGGGCGTTACCCACTTCGACGCCCAACCACCCCAGGGCCAGGAAGCCACCACCGTGGTCACGCCCTCCTCGCCTGCCAGCAACCAGCCCCCGCCGCCACGCAGCGGTGCCATTGGCGATCAACAGGCCATCGACAAAAAAGTGAAAAAGCAGGTCAGCGAGCAGCAAGCCCAGCTCAAGGCATTCTGCGAACAGGCGCGGACGAACCTGGCTCAACTGCAGAACAATCCGCGAATACGGGAGGATGTCGAAGGCGAGATGCGCCGCCTGACTGACCAGCAGCGGCAAGAGCGCATTAGCGAAACACAGAAACAGATTGCGGAAAACTGCCAGTAGACACCTGTAGGAGCCGAGCTTGCTCGCGATGAGGGCATAACATTCAACAGATCTGCTGACTGTTACACCGCTATCGCGAGCAAGCTCGGCTCCTACAAAGGATCGGATTCAGCGAGAGGCCGTGATCAGTAGATCAAACTCTTTGAGCAGCACCTGCAGTTGCCGATCCCTGCCTTGAACATTGCGGGCAGCGAAGACCATTTCGGCCATCTCCTGAATTCCCGAAGCGTTTGGCAAGGGCAGATCCTGCTCGAGGATCACCTTCATCCGCGGAAGGAAGATCCATTGCAGCCACTGCTCGAAATCCAGCGTATCGACCGAGAATGGTTCGACACTGGAAAGCGCTTCGGCGGAGGGCGAGACCTCGTCCCACCAACCCTGAACCCGCAGCTCGCGCTCGATCAGCAGCAACTGTTCGGCAATCTTCGGAAAGCGCGCATCCATCACAGCGAAACCTTGGCCTTCTGACGGGCCAATGCTGCGCCAGCAGAATCACCCTGTTTCTCACGCGCCTGAGCGATCAATTCCCACAAGCTGGCTTGAAGTGCCGGACGACCATTGGCGAAGGTCAGGCCACGACGAGCAAACTGCTCGGCTTGTGGTGCATCGCCTTGAGCCATACGTACCTGGGCCAGACGATAAAGCACTTGCGGCTCACGCGGAGCAACACGCTGGGCGCGTTCGAGGCTGGAGGAAGCACCGTTGAGATCACCACTCGCCTGTTGCTGCTGAGCGGTAGTCAGCAAGGCCAGAACCGGACCGTCCAATTGCTCGTCGGCAGACAAGCCACCGGAGCTCGCCGAAGGAATCCCGCTCGGCGTCGACGGCATGCTGTAGCTGCCCTGATTGACCGGTGCCGACTGGACCGGCGAGGTATCGATCGGCCCCGGGGTAATCGGGCCTGGCGTGATCGGCGCAGTGCTGATCGGTGCCGACGTCACTGCGCCACCACCCGGCACCATCACGACGACGCCGGTATCACCTTGTGGAATCGCCTGAGTCTGGGCTTGCGCAGGACGTTTAGTCGTCGTCTGACGGAAACCGCCATTCGCCGAAATCCGTTCACTGTTCGAAACGGCGCTACCGGAATCCACAACCGGAATCGACCCGCGTTGTACGGAGGAGCAACCGCTGAGCAAAGCCACGGCGGTAACCGCTGGAATCAACCACTTGTTCACTTGAAACCCTCTTTGCTTAATTCATCCAGCCCTTGACCCAATCCATCACCGTTTCGCCGGAAACAGGGCTTTCGCCACCGCAAGCAGCACCGGGAGGCGGTTCGCTGCCGCGAATATACGGCATCTGCACCGCACCTGGGCAGTTGGCATCAGAGCCTTGTCCGGTACGCGAATCGACCCAGGCCTGAACAATGTTGTCTGGCTGCGGCATGTCCAGCGGTAACGGATCGGCCTTGCGCATGAAACTGGTCCAGACCTGCAACGCACCGGTCGCGCCGGTGAACGGCGTCTTGCCGTTGTCATCGCGCCCCAGCCAGACCACTGCCAGCAGGTCCTGACTGAAACCGGCGAACCAGCTGTCCCGCGAATCGTTACTGGTACCGGTCTTGCCGGCCAGGGTCAGGGTTTTCGGCAACACGTTGTAAACCGAACTACCGGTACCTTCACGCATGACCCGCTGCATGGCGCTCTGGATCAGGTAAATGGAGGCCGGATCGAAACGCTGCTGAATCTGGAACGGATAACGCTTGAGCGGTTCGCCTTCCGCGGTCAATACGCTACGGATCCCGCGCATCGGCGTATTGAAACCACCGTTGGCCAGGGTCTGGTACATCGTCGCCACTTCGATCGGGGTCAGACCGCCAGCCCCCAGTAGCATCGACGGGAACGCCGGGAATTCGCGACTCACACCAAGACGCGCCAGGGTCTTCAGGACATTCGGCACGCCCACCGCCAACCCGAGACGCGCGGTCGACAGGTTGTAGGAGTGCGCCAGGCCCTGATACAGAAATACGGTGCCATGGGAACGGCGATCGTAGTTCTGGGGTTTCCAGACTTGACCGTCCGCGCCTTTGACCGAGAAGGAATCGTCCGACAGCCAACTGGTCAATGTGTACTGGCTCGGCTTCTCAAGGGCTGTCAGATAAACCGCCGGCTTGATCAAAGAGCCGATCGGTCGCACAGCATCCAGCGCACGGTTGAAGCCGGCAAAACTCGCCTGACGACTGCCGATCATGGCCTGGACTTCACCGGTTTCCGGGTTGGTCACGACCATGGCCGCTTCAACCTCATCGGAACCCTTGCGCCCGGCGAGTCTCTTGAAGGTGTCGTTGACCGACGCCTCGGCTTTCATCTGCAGGATCGGGTCGAAACTGGTGAAGATCCGCAGACCTTCTTCGGTCAAGTCTTCGTCGCGATAGTCTTCGCGCAGCTGACGCTTGACCAGATCGAGGAAGCCGGGGAACGAGCTGTCCGCCAGCTTGCCGCGAGTCGTCACACCCAGTGGCATTTGCTTCGCGGCAGCGACCTGCTCGGCGGTGGCAACACCTTGCTGCTCAAGTACATCGAGTACCAGATTACGCCGCTCAAGCGCCCGTTCAGGGTTGCGACGCGGGTTGTAATAGGACGGCCCCTTGACCATGCCCACCAGCATGGCGACTTGATGCAGTTTCAGTTCGGACAACGGTTGCCCGAAGAAAAACTGGCTTGCCAAGCCAAAGCCATGCACTGCGCGCTGGCCATCCTGACCGACGAACACTTCGTTGAGGTAAGCCTCAAGAATTTCTCGCTTGTCGTAATGCAGCTCAAGCAACATCGCCATCATGGCTTCGGTGAGTTTACGGGTCAGGCTGCGTTCGCTGGTCAGGTAGAAATTCTTGACCAACTGTTGCGTCAGCGTACTGCCGCCCTGGGTCATCTTGCCGCCAGAGGTGTTGACGTAGACGGCGCGGGCAATCGACTTGGGCGACACGCCCCAATGGCTATAGAAATCCCGGTCTTCCACAGCGACCAGGGTTTCCAACAGATAGGGCGGGACCTGATCGATTTTGATCAGAATGCGATCTTCGAGGTTTTTCGGGTAAATCCCGCCGATCAGCAGCGGCTCAAGGCGCACCACAGAAAGCTTCGAACCGTTGGTCGCCGAAAGTTCGGCCACGTAGTCGCCGGAGAACCGCACGCGCACAGGCTGGGGTTTCTCCAGGCCTTCGTAGAACTGGAAGCCACGGGTATTCAAGTCGACAGTGTTGCCACTGACCGCCGCCGCACCGGGGCCATTGCTCACGGCCTCGCGTCGGTAGCCCAAGGCGTCGAGCTCGGTGAGGAAGTCTTCCTTGCTCAACTTTTGGCCGGTAAACAGCTCCAGCGGGCGCGCGTACACCTTGGCCGGGATGGTCCAGCGCTTGCCGGAGAACTTCTCCTGGACGATCGCGTCGAGGTAAACCGCGAACCCGGCCAGCACCACAAGGCCGACCAGACTGAGTTTAAGGGCCCAGCCCAGCCAGGGGCGCAGGCCCTTGGAAGGTGGTTTTTTGGGGGTGCGGGGGGATCGAGTACGAGTCATGGCGGCGGATTATACGCACTTTATTCAGACTCAACAGGAGCCCTCTGAGGTTTGCGTCAGACGGACTTGCGGCCATAATGACGGCCGTGAATTTCCCCCAGACTCTGAAGGATCGCTTGTGAGCCAATCCCTGATCGCTGCCCTGCAAAACCCAGCCCTCTACCCGCATCCCGTAGACGGGTTCCAGGTCATCGAAACCCATATTTCCTGGGTAATCCTCACCGGTCCCTTTGCTTATAAAGTGAAGAAGCCAGTGAATTTCGGCTTCCTGGATTTCACCAACCTCGACGCTCGCAAGCATTTTTGCGGGGAGGAGCTGCGTCTTAACCAGCGCCTGACCAACGATTTGTACCTCGAAGTATTGCCAATCACCGGCAGCGCCG
The DNA here is from genome assembly GCF_019956495.1 of Pseudomonas sp. BF-B-26. Lineage (NCBI taxonomy): Bacteria > Pseudomonadati > Pseudomonadota > Gammaproteobacteria > Pseudomonadales > Pseudomonadaceae > Pseudomonas > Pseudomonas sp. BF-B-26. The sequence continues at coordinate 10,932 of NZ_JAHBDP010000084.1, forward strand.
AAGCCCCACAACTGGGCGGCGCAGGTCCGGTCGTCGATTACGCACTGAAAATGCGTCAATTCCCACAGAGCGGGTTACTCAGCACCCTACAAGCCAATGGTGAATTGACCACCACGCACATCGACGAGATGGCCGCGCAGATCGCCCAATTCCACCTCAACGCGCCGAAAGTGCCTGCCGAACACGAAGCCGGCACGCCGGAAAGCGTGATGGCACCGGTACGCCAGAACTTCGAACAGATCCGCCCGTTCCTCAGCGACAAGGCCGATCTGCTGCAACTGGATGCGCTGCAAGCCTGGGCCGAAAGCAGCTTCGAACGCCTCAAGCCACTGTTCGCCCAGCGCAAGGCCGAAGGTCTCATCCGCGAATGCCACGGTGACATCCACTTGGGCAACGCCACCGTGATCGACGGCAAGGTCGTGATCTTCGACTGCATCGAGTTCAACGAACCGTTCCGCTTCACCGACGTTTATGCCGACACCGGCTTCCTGGCGATGGACCTGGAAGACCGTGGCCTGAAGAGCCTGGCGCGCCGCTTCATCAGCCAGTACCTGGAATTGACCGGCGATTACCAGGGCCTGGAGTTGCTGAACTTCTATAAAGCCTACCGCGCACTGGTTCGCGCCAAGGTCAGCCTGTTCAGCATGCCGGCCGAGGCCGACCCGGTGCAGCGAGCCACCACCCTGCGTCAGTACCGCAATTACGCCAACCTGGCGGAAAGCTACAGCACCATTCCTTCGCGCTTCATGGCCATTACCCACGGTGTTTCTGCCGTCGGCAAGAGCCACGTAGCCATGCGTCTGGTGGAAGCATTGGGCGCCATTCGCCTGCGTTCCGATGTAGAGCGCAAACGTCTGTTCGGCGAGCAAACCGTGCCAAACGACCCTCAGGCCGGCATCTATAGCGCCGACGCCAGTGCCGCCACTTACACCCGCCTGCATGAAGTTGCCGCTGTGATCCTGCGCGCGGGCTTCCCCGTGGTGATCGATGCGACGTATCTCAAGCGCGACCAGCGTGACGGCGCAGCGAAAATCGCCGAAGCCACCGGCGCGCCATTCCTGATCCTCGATTGCAATGCGCCGCAAGCGGTGATCGAGACCTGGCTGGCCCTGCGTCAGGCAGACAAAAAGGACCCGTCCGACGCCAACCTGGCGGTTATCGAAGCCCAGCAAGCCACTCGCGAGGCTCTGACGCCGGCAGAGATTCTGTGCAGCAAACGCGTTCAGACCAATGAAAGCGGAACCCTCGACACCGTCATTGCGCAGATTCGCCAGCGCCTGCCAGGGCTGTAAGTAACTATTTCAGCCGTGAAGCCTTCACCGGCTTCACGGCTGCCAAATAGTGGCACTATACTGGCGTCATAAAACCAACAGGTGATCTGACATGAGCCAGCCGAAACTTCTCGATACCCCGCTTTATGCTTTGCTGCACAAAGACGACATCACTGGCTTCAACAACGAGCGACCAAAAGACGGACCTATCGACATGGTCGGTGGCGATTTCCGGGGGCTGGACCTGCGTGAACTGAACGCCGACGGCATCGACTTTACCGATGCCTATTTCCGCTCCGCCGACTTGCGCGGCATCGACTTTCGCAACGCCTCCCTGGAAGGCGCGAGCCTTGCTCACGCACAGATCTCCGGCGCCTACTTCCCGCCAGAGCTGAGTGCTGACGAGATCCTGATGTCGATGAATTTCGGTACACGCCTGCGTTATCGCACCCGCTAGTACCCGCATCGCCTCCCCAATTTGACACGATCCCTGTGCGAGCTTGCTCCCACAGAGATTGCGTTGCCTGCTTCTACTGCACTCGCAGACATTTCCTCTCTCTCCAGACATCTGCTTCTTAGAAGCTTTTGCGTCGAAACCGACCAAACAATCACGCTTTTCCTACTGATGGCTACACTCCTGAGAAGCTCGCCCACGCACCGTTCGGCCGTCGCAAGGAGGCTTGATGAATGATGAACTGCAGCACCTGAAGAATCTTGGCAAGACGTCGGCGCAGTGGCTGCATGCCGTGGGCATCCACAGCGCCTCGGACTTGCGTCGCCTGGGGGCGGTGGATGCTTATCGGGCCGTGCGCACGCGCGGGTTTCGGGCGTCCAAGGTGTTGTTATATGCCATCGAAGGTGCCCTGATGGATGTGCACTGGAATGACATTCCCGCCGAGCGCAAGGACGCCTTGAACAAACAGCTGGAAGCTATCTCGTCACGTCACAAAAACTGAACGGACGCAGCAGCCATGTACCTACTAGGGGAACAACCGGCTTACGCCGACGCGCTGATCAACCGACTGCAACATATTCCCGTCCGGCTGCTGGAAGGTTTGATGCCCTGCGGACCGCGCCTGGAATTTTCAGCCGTCGATGATCTGGCCGTCCTGTTACCCGGCAATCAACTTTTTGTGCTGGACAATGGCCTGCTGCATGGATGCATCGACGATCGGGCATTGTTCTATCTGCACGAGGGCGATCTGATCGGCTTGCGTCAGGGCACGGAACTGCCGCGTTGCCGCTTTCGCAGCGATAACCCTTTGGCACTGACGCCATATCTGCGATCCGAGGTTTTTCAGCATATCTACGCCGACCCGGAGCGTTCGGAGTTGTTTCTTCAATACATGGCCGGACAGTCCGCGCTGCTGTCCGATGCCGTGGCCCGCTTGAAACTACCCGAGTTTCGAAGCACCAATGGCTTTCAGCGCGTGGCCAGTGGCGAAGTATTGATCCGTCAGGGCGATGAACCGGATCAGGTGTTTGTCATCATTGATGGCCACGCTGAAGCCTTTGTCGACGGCCACAAAGTCGGCGATATACCCAAGGACGAGATTTTTGGCGCCATGGCGGTATTCACTGGCGAGAAGCGTAACGCCAGTGTGATCACCAGCGAGCCCAGCACTGTCATGCTGATCCCCAAAGACCAGTTTCTCAGCCTGACCCAAAGCAATCCGAAGATCGCTCATAGCCTGATTGCGAGCATGGCCCGACATATCGACCTGCTGAACAAGCAGATCATTCTGATGAGTTCGCGCAAGCGAACAGGCTAAAACCAATGATTACGGGCGTTTCAAGCGAACGGGCAGCGCATTTCAAAGAACTGAAAAATCAGCGGTTGACTTGGTAATGAGAATCGCTATGATTAGCGCATCCGGTCGCGAGACTGGTCGATATTTGAAAAGCCCTTGGTTCGGACTCTCAGATATCTCCTCATCAGGCTAATCACGGTTATTTGACCCGGCTCTTGCCGGGTCTTTTTTTGCCTGGAGAAAAGTCGTTCGATCACTTGCCAAATTGCTTACGCATTTGCGCGCAGTAATCCTGGGGCGGCGTGGCAGGCGTGTACCAGACGTAATCCGCCATGGCCGGTGTGACCTCGCTGCCCTGCTCCGCCAGCATCAACACCGCAGGCGCCTGGGGTTCACCCAGATCAAGCACATGAATCGGCACGCCGACATCCTTGCGCGCATGGTAAGCGCCGGCAAACAGCAGTGAAGGCGTGGGTGCCGCCAGCAGGCGTTCGGCCATCCGTCGGTCACGTTGCTGCTGGACCGCCAGCATCGCCGGCATCTGCGATGTCGGCAGCAGGCCACAGTGGGAGTCGCTGACTTGCTTCAATAACTCGTCCTTGACTGAAGCAGCGTTGGAGCGCGAACCGCTCAATGTCGGAGGGTTGGCGTAAACGGCACGGACTTCAGGCGTGTCCAGGTTGGCTGCCAGCAGCGGATATGGTTGGGTCAGGGCGAAACGTACGATAGGCCCGTACAGATTCCAGTCCCAGCCAGACTGCCAGGTCAATGCACCGGGCAAATCCGCTGGCGGTGTCGAGGCGTGACGAACGTCATCGACACGCGGCTGTTGATCAGGTGTGAGCATTTCCAGCAGCAGACTGCCTTGAGGTCGCCGCTGACCCAGCGACTGCAATAACCACAGCTGTAGCTCATGGTGATCGCGATTGTCATGTTGCTCGCCCACGATCAGCCGTGAAGACTTCTCCAACCGTTCAATCAGCTCCTCTGCCGTAAGGGCCTGATCGCTGCGCAAGTCCCGGATCTCGCCGACAACCGGTGGTGGAGTCGAAACATGCTGACAGGCACTCAGCAACAGCAAGGCCAGCATCAAAATCCCACGCATGTTTTCACTCCATAAAAAACTCAGCGGGCGATGATCAGCGGATGCCCACGCTCCGGGTGCTGCTGCACCAGCACTTCCAGCCCGAACACGGCCTTGAGTGGCTCAGGGCGCAACACCTGCTCCGGAGTATCGAGCGCCACAGGGCGCCCGCCTTCGAGCAGTAACAGGCGATCACAATAGCGCGCTGCCAGGTTCAGATCATGCAGGATCACCAGCACCGCCGCGCCTCTATTGGCGAACTCGCGTACAGCTTGCAACGTGGTGTGCTGATGAAGCGGGTCGAGCATCGACGTTGGCTCATCGAGCAACAACGTTTGCCCTGCTTCGCCCGGCCAGAGCTGCGCCAGAACCCGCGCCAGATGCACCCGCTGACGTTCACCACCGGACAAAGCCAGATAGCTGCGGCCACTCAAATGTTCGGCATCGGCTGCGTGTAATGCAGCGGCGACGATCTCGTCATCGCGGACCCGACCGCTTTGATGGGGCAAGCGGCCCATGCCGACCACCTCTTCGACACGAAAAGCGAAGTCCAGGGTCGACACCTGCGGCAATACCGCCAAGCGCTGCGCTCGCGACGTCCCCGTCCAGTCGCTCAGCTCGCGCTCGTCGAGCCAGACGCTGCCCTGATGAGCCCGCAACTCGCCGCACAAGGCGCCGAGCAAGGTGCTTTTGCCGGCGCCATTCGGCCCCAGCACGCCGAGAACTTCGCCCGGTTTGAGCTCAAGCGTGATGTCCGTCAGGACAATCTTTCGGCCCCGACGGATTTGCAGATTTTGCGTTCGCAACATCAGGCACGCCCTCTGAGCAATAAATACAGAAAGAACGGCGCACCGATGAAAGCCGTGACAATCCCGATCGGCAATTCGGCCGGCGCCAGGGCCAGTCGCGCCACCAGATCGGCAAACAACAGAAGGCTGGCACCGGCCAATACTGACGCTGGCAACAGCACACGATGATCCGGACCGGCCAGCAGTCGCACCAGATGCGGCACCACCAGCCCCACAAACCCGATCATCCCCGCCGCGGCCACCGCCGCACCGACACCCAACGCCGTGCAAAACACCAATTCGCGCTTGAGCCCTTCGACGTCGATGCCCAGGTGACCCGCCTCCGACTCACCCAGCAACAACGCATTCAAGGCTTTGGCCCGGCGCGGCAGCCACAGCGCCACGCCGGCACTGATCAGCAGTAACGGCCAGAGCCGCGAATAGCTGGCGCCATTGAGGCTGCCCAGGTTCCAGAACGTCAGGGTGCGCAGCGTCGCGTCATCCGCCAGATAGGTGAACAGTCCCACGGCGGAACCGGCCAGCGCAGTCAACGCAATACCGGCCAGCAGCATGGTCGCGACATGGGTCTGCCCGTTGCGTCGGCCCAGTCGATACACCAACGCGGTCACGCCAAGCCCGCCGAGAAACGCGCACAGCGATAACAGATACGGCCCGAAGGATTCAGGCAGACCGCCGAACACAGAACCACCGACGATCGCAATGGCCGCGCCCAATGCCGCACCGCTGGAGACGCCGACCAGCCCCGGATCGGCCAGGGGATTACGAAACAACCCCTGCATCGCCACGCCGGACAAGGCCAACACCCCTCCCACGGCCATCCCCAACAAGGTTCGCGGCAAGCGAATCTGCCCCAGGATCAGTTCAGCCTGTTCCAGCCCGTCGGGCGCAATCGGTACACCCACCAGCCGCAGGGCTGCACGCAAGGTGTCGAACAACGGCAAGCTCACCGGTCCAAGCGCCAATGACAACCAGATGGCCAACACACACAGCAGGATCAGACCAATGAACAAAGCACGGGGTTTAACCAGGATGGTCATTGGCCGGCCGAATCGGGGTAAAAGGCGTCAGACAGTTTTTTCATCGCATCGGGTAGCCGCGGCCCCAAGCCCCCGACCAACAAGGTCGGATCAAGCTCCATGACTCGCCCGTCCTTGGCGGCGCGGGTCGAGGACAGGATCGGGTTCTCCTTGAACAACGCCGCACGGGCTGCATCGCCGGTCAGTGCGCGATCGGCAAACACCAGCACCTCAGGATCCAGGCTGACCAGGGATTCAATAGAAAAGGGTTTGTAGCCGGTATGCGTGGCCAGATTGTGTCCGCCGGCCTGTTGCAGCAACCAATCGGCGGCGGTGTCCTTGCCGGCGATGAGCGGTTTGCCGCCCGCGTGACCAAGCAACAACAGCACGCCCGGCGATTTTCCTTTCAACTGCGCCCGATTGACCCGGATCTTTTGCTGATCGAGTTGCTGTTGATAAGCCTGGAACACCTGTGAGGCCTGATCGTCAGCGCCAAGCAATTTGCCCAGACGCTGCAAATTGCCCTGCAACGTCGGCAGGTCCGGCTGGGCCGAGAACAGTTCGACCTGCACACCCGCACTACGAACCTGCGAAAGCACCGGTGGCGGCCCCGTTTCCTCGGTACCGACCAGTATCTGCGGGCGTAAGCTCAAGATGCCCTCCGCCGACAGCTGCCGCTGATACCCGATGCTCGGCAAGGCCTTGAGCGATTCCGGGTGCTGACTGGTGGTGTCGACACCGACCAGTTTCGATTCACCGCCCAGCGCGCTGATCCATTCCGATAAAGCGCCCCCGGCACTGACCCAACGTTGTGGCGACTCGGCCGCTGCGGCGTGGTGGCTGACGAGGAATCCGACACAGAGCGCAGCAACGCGGGTACTCAGGCGCATAAACAGCTTCCTTCAAGGGTTTTCCCGGGCATTGAAATGACAGGCCACGTATCCTTGGCGCCTGGCATCTGTACCCGAAGGGCAAGGCGGCCATTTGATAATTGCTTGCATTTGAACGTCAAGCTCGGACATATCCAGTCACGAGCCGCCGGACTTGAGGATAGACATGAAGTTTCTTTGTGCAGGCGTTGAGCTGGCCGATGCCAGCAGTCGCGGCTTCGACATCGACGGCCAGAAGCTCTTTGCCGTGCGCCGTGGCGGCCAGGTTTACGTCTACATCAATCGCTGCCCGCACCGTGGCGTCGGACTGGAATGGAAACCCGACCAGTTTCTCGACCCCAGCAACAGCCTGATTCAGTGCGCGACCCACGGCGCACTGTTTCTGATCGAAGACGGCGAATGCGTCGCCGGCCCTTGCGCCGGCCAGTCTCTGACCACCGTCGCCTGCCGCGAAGACGAGCAAGGGATCTGGGTCAGTCTTTAGCCGTTGAGCAACACTTCCAGACGCCGATCGACCACCATTTCTTCGTGGGTCAACCGCACGCCATAGGCCAGCACCTCGACTCCGCACGCCACCGCTTCACGCAAAGCGTCGGCGTAGGCCGAATCGATTTCTTTTGCAGGACGCACAGCGTCGATGCCGGTGAGATTGACGCAATACAACTGCACCGCACGAATTCCGTCCCGGGCCAAATGCGCCAATTCGCGCAAATGCTTGGCCCCGCGCTGGGTCACTGCATCGGGAAATGCCGCTACCAGCGAACCGTCGAAGCCCAGGGTGACACTTTTGACTTCGACATACGCCGGCCCGCTCGGGTAATCGAGGCGGAAATCGATGCGACTGCTCTCCTGACCGTAGGCCACTTCGCGCTTCAGCTCGGTAAAGCCGTTGAGTTCAGTGATGACACCCGCTCGCAACGCTTCTTCGATCAAGCCGTTGGCTCGCCCGGTGTTCACGCAAAACAAGCGCCCCTGCGGGGTTTCGCCGACTTCCCAGGTACCGGGCAACTTGCGCTTGGGGTCGTTGGAACGGCTGAACCAGACCTGCCCGCCCTCAACCTGGCAATTGAGCATCGAGCCGGTGTTCGGGCAATGAATAGTCATCAACTCGCCGCTAACGGTTTCGATATCGGCGAGAAAACGCTTGTAACGACGAATCAAACGACCTTCTTCGAGGGGAGGATGAAAACGCATCAGCCTTGCCAGCTCTTCAAGCCGCGCGCAATCCGCTCGACCGCTTCCTGTAGGCGCGGAAGACTTTGGGTGTAGGCAAACCGCACATGATGGCCGGCCTGATAACGACCGAAGTCCAGACCCGGAGTAATCGCAACGTGTTCGGTTTCGAGGAAATGTCGGCAGAACGCGAAGGCATCGCCGCCGAACTTGCTGATATCGGCATACAAATAGAACGCGCCTTCAGGCTCGACAGCGATACCGAAGCCCAGCTCTCGCAGGGCTGGCAAGAGGAAATCCCGACGACGGCCGAATTCGGCGCGGCGTTCTTCCAGAATGCTGATCGTGGCCGGTTCGAAGCAGGCCAGAGCGGCGTGCTGAGCCATGCTCGGGGCGCTGATGTAGAGGTTCTGGGCGAGCTTTTCCAGTTCACCGACCGCCGCTTCAGGCGCCACCAGCCAACCCAGTCGCCACCCCGTCATGCCGAAATACTTGGAAAAACTATTCAGTACAAAGGCACTGTCATCGACTTCCAGCACGCTGGCCGCATCAGTGCCATAGGTCAGGCCGTGATAGATCTCGTCCACCACCAGATGACCGTGACGCTCCTTGATCGCGGCAGACAGGCCCGCCAGTTCATCGCGGGTCAGGATCGTCCCGGTCGGATTGGCTGGCGAAGCCACCAGGGCGCCGACGCTGTCGTGGTCCCAGTGGCGGGCAATCAGTTCCGGCGTCAGCTGATAGCGCACGTCCGGGCCTACAGGAACAAGCTGCGCGGCGCCTTCCACCAGCCGCAAAAAGTGCCGGTTGCACGGGTATCCCGGGTCCGCCAGCAGCCAGTGCTTGCCCGGATCCACCAACAAGGCGCTGGCCAGCAGCAGCGCACCGGAACCGCCAGGCGTGATGAGAATTCGCTGCGGGTCGATGTTCAAACCGTAACGTTGCTGATAAAAGCCGGAAATGGCCTCACGCAACTCGGGAATGCCACGCGCGGCGGTGTAACGGGTCTTCCCCGCCGTCAATGCGGCCTGGCCAGCCTGAATGATCGGCTCGGCGGTGGTGAAGTCGGGTTCGCCGATTTCCAGGTGGATCACGTCGTGACCAGCGGCTTGCAGTTCATTGGCCCGCGCCAGCAGCGCCATGACATGGAAAGGTTCGATCGCGCGACTGCGGGCACTGTAGGACTGAGCCATTAGCCTTCCTTCAACGGGGAAAAGAACTGATTCTACCCAAGCGCAGGAACGAGCGAGAACCTAAAGCGGTCAGACCGTTATAACGCTGTTCTCAAACGACTCAAGCGTGTGTCTCAGGTTTGACTAAAATCAATAATTGATCAGGTCTCCAGCGCCACCAGACAAGGCTTTGCAATCATTTGCAAGCACTGCGGGCCACTACCTCGACATCCGGGAGTAGCGCGGCCCGATTTGATCTGGTAAGTTCGCCCGCTTGCAGCCGCAGGGCCGGCAGGTGTCGGTGATGGAGCAATCCTGCGCAATGGATTACAAGAGTAGAGGCGGTCTATTTCATGTCCACCCAAGCAAAGCAACAACAGAACCAGTCGATCAGCGGCTTCGAACCCTACAAAGAAGTGAAGGGCGAGGAGTACATGGGCAAGCCCATGCGCGCTCACTTCACCAAGATCCTGAATAAGTGGAAACAGGACTTGATGCAGGAAGTCGACCGTACTGTTGATCACATGAAAGACGAAGCGGCCAACTTCCCGGACCCGGCAGACCGTGCCAGCCAGGAAGAAGAATTCAGCCTCGAGCTGCGTGCCCGCGACCGCGAGCGCAAGTTGATCAAAAAGATCGACAAGACGCTGCAACTGATCGAAGACGAAGAATATGGCTGGTGCGAGTCCTGCGGCGTCGAAATCGGCGTCAAGCGACTGGAAGCCCGCCCTACCGCCGACATGTGCGTTGACTGCAAGACCCTGGCGGAAATCAAGGAAAAGCAAGTCGGCAAGTAATCTCGACTTGAACGAAAAACGGAGCGTGCGAACGCTCCGTTTTTGTTTCTGACATTCGCCACGGCGAGCCCTCCTGTGGGAGCGAGCCTGCTCGCGATTGCGGCGTGTCAGTCAACGAATGTGTTGTATGTGAAACCGCTATCGCGAGCAGGCTCACTCCCACAGGGACTCGCGCACGACCAGAGATGTAACATTCGTCCATGACCGCCACGACTTCCACTCCCTACATCGGGCGCTTCGCCCCCACGCCCAGTGGCCATCTGCATTTCGGTTCGCTGGTCGCAGCGCTGGCCTCATACCTCGACGCGCGCTCGGTGGGTGGTCGCTGGCTGACGCGCATGGAAGATCTCGATCCTCCCAGGGAAGAGCCCGGCGCTCAAGCGGCGATCCTCAAAGCCCTGGAAAGCTACGGTTTCGAGTGGGATGGCGAAATGGTCCGACAGAGTGACCGGCACGATGCCTACGCCGAAGTCCTCAATCGCCTGTTCAATCAGGGCCTGGCCTACGCTTGCACTTGCTCGCGCAAACAATTGGAGCCGTATCACGGGATTTACCCGGGCTTTTGTCGCAACGCCGGTCATGACACTAAAGATGCTGCGATTCGCCTGCGTGTCCCCGAGCTGGAATATCACTTCATCGACCGAGTGCAAGGCGAATACCGCCAACACCTGGGCCGGGAAGTCGGAGATTTCGTGATTCGTCGCCGCGACGGGCTCTACGCCTATCAATTGGCGGTGGTGCTGGACGACGCCTGGCAAGGCATTACCGATATCGTCCGCGGCGCCGACCTGCTCGACTCCACGCCGCGCCAGCTCTACTTGCAAGAACTGCTTGGCCTGCCGCAACCGCGCTATCTGCATATCCCGCTGATCACCCAGCCCGATGGCCACAAGCTCGGCAAGTCCTATCGTTCGCCGCCGTTGACCGAAGATCAGGCAACCCCCTTGTTGCTGCGTGCATTGCGCGCACTGGGGCACAATCCCGGTGCCGAACTGGCTTACGCCACCCCACGGGAAGTGTTGAACTGGGGCATCGCCCACTGGGATGCCGTGTTGATCCCGCGCACACTCAACCTGCCCGAAGCACAACTACAGTGATCACACTTGCAGTGGCGCGCCCATCCGTTACCATCGCCGCACGTTTTCGGGCACGCGCATAAAAAAGAGAGGCCGGGATGTACATCTATCGCTTGGTCCTGCTCCTGGTAGTGGGGATTTATCTGTTCTCCCCGGCCATCATGGATTGGTGGATCGACGCCACTGGCGCCTGGTATCGCCCTTATCTGCTCTGGCTGATTCTGATCGTCGTGACCTTCATCCTGCAGAGTCAAAAAGATGCCGATGAGCTTTAGCCTGACCCAGATGATCCTGATCAGCGCCGCCTACCTGGCGGTGCTGTTCGGCGTAGCCTGGATCAGCGAACGGGGCATGATCCCCCGGGCGATCATTCGCCACCCGCTGACGTACACCCTGTCGCTGGGCGTGTATGCCAGTGCGTGGGCGTTTTACGGCACGGTGGGCCTGGCCTATCAATACGGCTACGGATTTTTGTCCAGCTATCTGGGCGTCTCCGGCGCGTTTCTGCTGGCGCCGGTGCTTTTGTATCCGATCCTGAAAATCACCCGCACGTATCAGCTGTCGTCGCTGGCCGATCTGTTCGCCTTCCGTTTCCGCAGCACCTGGGCCGGCGCACTGACCACGATCTTCATGCTGATCGGCGTGCTGCCGCTGCTGGCGTTGCAGATTCAGGCGGTGGCCGACTCCATCGGCATCCTCACCCGCGAGCCGGTGCAACATCGCGTGGCCCTGAGCTTCTGCGCACTGATTACGCTGTTCACGATTTTCTTCGGCTCGCGGCACATTGCGACGCGGGAGAAACACGAAGGCCTGGTGTTCGCGATTGCCTTTGAATCGGTGATCAAGCTGATCGCCATCGGCGGTGTTGGCTTGTATGCGTTGTACGGCGTATTCGACGGCCCGCAACAGCTGGAACTGTGGCTACTGCAAAACCAGACCGCCCTCGCCGCGTTGCACACGCCATTGCAGGAAGGTCCATGGCGCACGCTGCTGCTGGTGTTCTTCGCTTCGGCGATCGTGATGCCGCACATGTACCACATGACGTTTACCGAAAACCTCAACCCTCGCTCGCTGGTCAGCGCGAGCTGGGGCTTGCCACTGTTTCTGCTGTTGATGAGCCTGGCGGTACCGCTAATTCTCTGGGCCGGGCTGAAACTCGGCGCCACCACCAACCCGGAATACTTCACGCTGGGCATCGGCATCGCCGCCAACAACAAGGCCCTGGCGCTATTGGCCTATGTCGGTGGCTTGTCGGCGGCCAGCGGCTTGATCATTGTCACCACCCTGGCGCTGTCCGGGATGGCGCTGAACCATTTGGTGTTGCCGCTCTATCAGCCGCCGGCCGAAGGCAATATCTACCGCTGGTTGAAGTGGACCCGCCGGGCGCTGATCGTCGCGATCATCATGGCCGGTTACGGTTTCTACCTGCTGCTGGGCGCGGAGCAGGACCTGGCGAATCTGGGCATCGTCGCCTTCGTCGCCACTCTGCAATTCCTGCCGGGCGTGCTGTCGGTACTGTACTGGCCGACCGCCAACCGCCGCGGTTTCATCGCCGGTTTGCTCGCGGGGATTCTGGTGTGGCTGGTAACCATGCTGCTGCCGCTGGTCGGCAATCTGCAGGGTTTCTACATACCGCTGCTGAACATGATCTACGTGCTGGACGACACCAGTTGGCACATGGCGGCGATCGCCTCGCTGGCGGCCAACGTGCTGATGTTCACCCTGATCTCGCTGTTCACCAACGCCAGCAGCGAAGAAGCCAGCGCCGCCGAAGCCTGCGCCGTGGACAACGTGCGTCGGCCGCAACGCCGCGAACTGCACGCCGCCTCCCCCCAGGAATTCGCCACACAGCTTGCCAAGCCCCTGGGCGCCAAGGCTGCGCAGAAAGAAGTCGAACAGGCCCTGCGCGACCTCTATCTGCCTTTCGATGAACGCCGGCCTTACGCCTTGCGTCGCTTGCGCGACCGTATCGAAGCCAACCTCTCCGGCCTGATGGGGCCGAGTGTGGCTCAGGACATGGTCGAGACATTCCTGCCTTATAAGGCCGGCGGCGAAAACTACGTCACCGAAGACATCCACTTCATCGAAAGTCGCCTCGAGGATTACCACTCGCGCCTGACCGGGCTGGCCGCCGAACTCGATGCCCTGCGCCGCTATCACCGCCAGACCCTGCAGGAATTGCCGATGGGCGTTTGCTCGCTGGCCAAGGATCAGGAAATCCTCATGTGGAACAAAGCCATGGAGGAGCTGACTGGCATTGCCGCACAGCGTGTGGTCGGCTCGCGGCTGAGCACCATTGCCGATCCCTGGAAAGAGCTGCTGCAAGGCTTCATCAATCTGCCGGACGAACATTTGCACAAACAGCACCTGGCCCTCGACGGCCAGACCCGCTGGCTGAACTTGCACAAAGCCGCGATCGATGAACCGTTGGCCCCGGGTAACAGCGGCCTGGTGCTGCTGGTTGAAGACCTGACCGAAACCCAGATGCTCGAAGACAAACTGGTGCACTCCGAGCGCCTGGCCAGCATCGGTCGACTCGCCGCCGGTGTGGCCCATGAAATCGGTAACCCGATCACTGGCATCGCCTGTCTGGCGCAGAACCTGCGCGAAGAGCGCGAAGAAGACAGCGAACTGAAGGAAATCAGCGGGCAGATCCTGGAGCAGACCAAACGCGTGTCGCGCATCGTTCAGTCGCTGATGAGCTTCGCCCACGCCGGCAGTCATCAGCACAGCGACGAGCCCGTCTGTCTGGCCGAAGTGGCCCAGGATGCCATCGGTTTGCTGGCGCTGAACCGACGCAATTTCGAAGTGCAGTTCTACAACCTGTGCGATCCCGATCACTGGGTCGAAGGCGACCCGCAGCGACTTGCGCAAGTACTGATCAACCTGCTCTCAAACGCCCGCGACGCCTCGCCTCCCGGCAGTGCGGTACGGGTCAAAAGCGAAGCCGGCGAACACACGGTCGATTTGATCGTGGAGGACGAAGGCAGCGGTATTCCGAAGAACATCATGGACAGATTGTTCGAACCTTTCTTCACCACCAAGGATCCTGGCGAAGGCACCGGTCTGGGCCTTGCACTGGTCTATTCCATCGTTGAAGAGCATTATGGACAAATCACCATCGACAGCCCGGCTGATGTTCAAAGCCAACGCGGCACCCGTATCCGGGTGACCTTGCCGCGTCATGTCGAAGCGACGTCCGCTGTGAACTGAGACCGTCGAGAGTATCGAATCAATGCCGCACATTTTGATCGTCGAAGACGAAACAATTATCCGCTCCGCCTTGCGCCGCCTGCTGGAACGTAACCAGTACCAGGTCAGCGAAGCCGGTTCAGTGCAGGAAGCACAAGAACGCTTCACCATTCCCACGTTCGACCTGATCGTCAGCGACCTGCGTCTGCCTGGCGCGCCTGGCACCGAGTTGATCAAACTCGGCCAGGGCACTCCGGTGTTGATCATGACCAGCTACGCCAGCCTGCGTTCGGCGGTCGACTCGATGAAGATGGGCGCGGTGGATTACATCGCCAAGCCTTTCGATCACGATGAAATGCTGCAAGCCGTCGCGCGAATCCTGCGTGACCGTCAAACTGTGCAAGCCAGCGGTGAACCGGTCGCTGGCAAAGCCGGTAATGGCGCCGCGAAACCGGGCGCCAGCAACAACAATGGCGAAATCGGCATCATCGGCTCCTGCCCGCCGATGCAGGATCTGTACAGCAAGATCCGCAAAGTCGCGCCAACCGACTCCAATGTTTTGATTCAGGGCGAATCCGGCACCGGTAAAGAACTGGTGGCGCGCGCCCTGCACAACCTGTCCAAACGTGCCAAGGCGCCGATGATTTCGGTGAACTGCGCGGCCATTCCGGAAAGCCTGATCGAGTCCGAACTGTTCGGCCACGAAAAAGGCGCGTTCACTGGCGCCAGCGCCGGGCGTGCCGGCCTGGTAGAAGCCGCCGACGGCGGCACCTTGTTCCTCGACGAAATCGGCGAACTGCCACTGGAAGCCCAGGCCCGCCTGCTGCGCGTGCTGCAGGAAGGTGAAATTCGTCGTGTGGGTTCGGTGCAGTCCCAGAAAGTCGATGTGCGCCTGATCGCCGCGACTCACCGGGACCTCAAGAGCCTGGCGAAGATCGGCCAGTTCCGTGAAGACTTGTATTACCGCCTTCACGTGATCGCCCTGAAACTGCCGGCCCTGCGCGAGCGCGGTGCCGACGTCAACGAAATTGCCAACGCGTTCCTGGCGCGGCAGAGCGCGCGGGTCAACCGCACCGACCTGAAGTTCGCCCCGGATGCCGAGCAAGCCATTCGTCACTACTCCTGGCCGGGTAACGTTCGGGAGCTGGAAAACGCCGTAGAACGTGCGGTCATTCTGTGTGAGAGCCCGGAGATTTCCGCCGAGCTGCTGGGGATCGACATCGAGCTGAGCGATCTGGACGATGACGATTTCATCGGCCTGCCACCACAACAGGGCAGCGCCGCCGGTAACAATAGCCATGAGCCGACCGAAGACCTGTCACTGGAAGACTACTTCCAACACTTCGTTCTCGAGCACCAGGACCACATGACCGAAACCGAGTTGGCACGCAAACTCGGTGTCAGTCGCAAATGCCTGTGGGAACGCCGTCAGCGCCTGGGCATTCCGCGGCGCAAGACCGGGGTGGCCAGCGAGAGCTGAACCTCACCTGTCTGATGTGCGGGTAACACGTGACAAGGTGAAAAAACTGTTACCTCACCTTTTCCACGTAACAGAAGCCGGGGCTTACGGTAACGAAGCCCCGGTTTTTTTTGGCCTCTGAAAACCTCACCAACGGGCCTAACCCCTTGTTTTGCTGGGCCTCGCAAAAGTTGGCACGCACCCTGCTATATGTTTGGTACAAGAACAATAACAAGCAATGCACAAGACAATAAAAATAAGACGTATCGACTCACGCACAATAAAAACAAGACGGCGAGAGGCGTAGCTAACTGATTCTTTTGGAGAGGCGTTGTATTTGGGGCTTGCCCCACGACCAGGCCGAGAACAACAAAAAACTGTCACAAGACAGAGCCTGAACTGGTTGGATCGCAAGATCACTGCAACACAGCGACCAAAGCAATCCGTTTGCTCTTGGCTCCCGATTGGGAGGGTCATGAAGGAAAAACTTCATGGCGAGGGCACTTAACAAAAACAAAAAGCCCGAATCAAAAATAAAAATAGAGCATGCAACTACTTTCTTGGGGAGCTTCGGCTCCCCTTGTAGTTTCTGGTGTTTGGCCCTTGTAGCGGCACACAGAACCAATCCGCACCAATAAGCCCCTGCTTCAAGCGCTTGCGCAGCTTCCTACACCATCCCCCGACTAAATGCTAGAATCCCCGCCCATCATGCGGTCATTCTTCGTTTTGGCCGAACATTCCTTCAAACAGTGCATCCCATGCTGAAGAAGCTGTTCCAGTCATTCCGTTCTCCCAAGCGTCATACGCAACACATTCGCAGTACGCCTGAAGTGCTCAACAGCGGCCAACATTCGCTGCAAAAGGCCCAATTCAGTCGCTACGCGGTGAACATCGTCGAACGCCTGCAGAACGCCGGTTATCAGGCTTACCTGGTCGGCGGCTGTGTGCGTGACATGCTGCTCGGCATCACGCCAAAAGATTTCGACGTCGCCACCAGTGCCACGCCTGAGCAGGTGCGGGCCGAATTCCGCAACGCGCGGATCATCGGTCGCCGCTTCAAGCTGGTGCACATCCACTTTGGCCGCGAAATCATTGAAGTCGCGACCTTCCGCGCCAATCACCCGCAAAACGATGAAGAGGAAGACAGCAACCAGTCTTCCCGTAACGAAAGCGGGCGCATCCTGCGCGATAACGTCTATGGCACGCTGGAAGAAGACGCGCAGCGCCGCGACTTCACCATCAACGCCTTGTATTACGATCCGGTCAGCGAGCGCATCCTCGATTACGCCAACGGCGTACACGACATCCGCAATCACCTGATCCGCCTGATCGGCGACCCGAAGCAACGCTACCAGGAAGATCCGGTACGGATGCTGCGAGCCGTGCGTTTCGCCGCCAAGCTTAATTTCGGCATCGAAAAGCACAGCGCCGTGCCAATCCGTGAACTGGCGCCGATGCTGCGCGAGATCCCATCGGCCCGCCTGTTCGAAGAAGTGCTCAAGCTGTTCCTCTCCGGCCATGCCGCGGACACCTTCGAGATGCTGGTCGACCTGCAGCTGTTCGATCCGCTGTTCCCGGCCAGTGCCGAGGCGCTGGAATACAACCCGACGTACACCCACACGCTGATCAGCGATGCGTTGATCAACACCGATCTGCGGATCAAACAGAACAAACCGGTGACCCCGGCGTTCCTGTTTGCGGCGCTGCTTTGGCCTGCCCTGCCGGCCCGTGTATTGCGCCTGCAAGAACGTGGCATGCCGCCGATTCCGGCCATGCAGGAAGCCGCTCACGAGTTGATTGCCGAACAGTGCCAGCGCATCGCGATTCCGAAACGCTTCACCATGCCGATCCGCGAGATCTGGGACATGCAAGAGCGTCTGCCACGCCGCAGCGGCAAGCGCGCCGACCTGTTGCTGGACAATCCGCGGTTCCGTGCCGGTTACGACTTCCTGCTGCTGCGCGAAAGCGCCGGTGAGCAGACCGAAGGCCTGGGCGAATGGTGGACGGACTATCAGGACGCCAACGACAGCGAACGTCGCGACATGATCCGCGACCTCAGCGGCAAGGATGACGGCACCGGCGCGCCACGCAAGCGTCGCCGCAGCGGTGGTGCCAAGCGCAAACGCACCGCCGGCGCACCGAGCGCCACGGGCGAGTAATCCATGGAACGCATCTACATCGGCATGGGCAGCAATCTGGCTGACCCCGCCGAACAATTGCGCAGCGCCGTCGAGGCGCTGACACAGTTGCCGCAGACCGAACTGATCGGGGTTTCCGGGTTTTATCAGAGCGACTCGCTGCTGCCCGGCCAACCGCGTTATACCAACGCGGTTGCCGCCCTCGACAGCACGCTCCCGCCGCTGGAGCTGCTTGATGCGCTGCAAGCCATCGAGAACGGACAGGGCCGCGAGCGCCTTGAACGTTGGGGGCCGCGTACGCTGGATCTCGACATCGTACTGTTCGGTGATCGGCAGATCGATGAACCTCGCCTCAAGGTGCCTCACTACCATATGCAGGAACGAGCGTTCGTTCTCTATCCACTGGCCGAACTGGCGCCTGCGGATTTGCGTCTGGCTGATGGCCGCAGCCTGAGCGATTTGCTCGCTGCCTGCCCGTTCGTCGGCCTGGAACGCCTCTCCCAAAATTGACAAAAATCCCCTGTGGGAGCGGGCTTGCTCGCGAATGCGGTGTGCCATCCAGCCTCAATGTTGACTGACACACCGCATTCGCGAGCAAGCCCGCTCCCACAGTGTTTTGTACCGGACTCAAGATCGACGGCAATCCTGCTGAATCGCATCAGTTACCCCGGTAACACCCCACACGTAACAATGCGGTAACACACGCAATTGACTTCCCGAGTTCTCCTCACGACTATAGGCGTCCCGCTGCCGCCAACACGGCGTTGAAGGGCGCAATCCAGGCCTTAAAAGCACGACAACAGACCGTGCGCCTGTATTTAACGAAGAATCACGCGCGTTACTCGCAGTAGTTTCCACAGCGCCTGAATGAGGAACTTTTCATGCCAGCCATCACCCTGACCACTCTGCAAGGTCTCAAACAAAAAGGTGAAAAGATCACCATGCTGACCTGCTATGACGCGACCTTCGCCCACGCCTGCAATGAGGCTGGCGTCGAAGTGCTACTGGTGGGCGACTCCCTAGGCATGGTTTTGCAAGGTCACGACAGCACCCTGCCGGTCACCACCGCGGAAATGGCTTACCACGTGGCATCCGTCAAACGCGGTAACACCGATGCGTTGATCCTCGCCGACCTGCCCTTCATGGCCTACGCCACCCTCGAACAAACCATGACCAACAGCGCCCTGTTGATGCAGGCGGGTGCGCACATGGTCAAGGTTGAAGGTGCGCTGTGGCTGGCGGACTCGATCCGTCTGCTGGCCGAACGCGGTATCCCGGTGTGCGCCCACATGGGGCTGACACCGCAATCGGTGAATATTCTGGGCGGTTACAAAGTCCAGGGCCGCAGCGAGAACCAGGCACGCCAGATGCGCGCCGATGCCATCGCTCTGGAACAGGCGGGGGCAGCCATGCTGTTGCTCGAGTGCGTACCGAGTGAACTGGCTCAGGAAATCACCCAGGCGGTGGGTATCCCGGTGATCGGCATCGGCGCCGGCAGCGGCACCGACGGCCAGGTCCTGGTTCTGCACGACATGCTCGGCCTGTCGATCACTGGCCGTATGCCGAAGTTCGTGAAGAACTTCATGGCCGGGCAACAAAACATTCAAGCGGCGCTTGGTGCGTACGTCACTGAAGTCAAAGCGGCGACTTTCCCTGGTATCGAACACGGATTCTCTGCATGAACACCGTAAAAACCGTACGCGAATTGCGGGCCGCAGTGGCCCGTGCCCGCAGTGAAGGCAAGCGCATCGGCTTCGTGCCGACCATGGGCAACCTGCACAGCGGTCATGTGGCACTGGTGACCAAAGCCACCCAACGGGTGGATTTCGTGGTCGCGAGCATTTTCGTCAACCCGTTGCAGTTCGGCGCCGGCGAAGACCTCGACAAGTACCCGCGCACCCTCGCGGCCGATCAGGAGAAACTGCTCCAGGCCGGCTGCCACTTGCTGTTCGCGCCAACCGTTGAAGAAATGTACCCCGACGGCATGGTCGGCCAGACCCGTGTCAGCGTTCCGCAACTCTCCGAAGGCCTGT
This sequence comes from Pseudomonas sp. BF-B-26, assembly GCF_019956495.1. Lineage (NCBI taxonomy): Bacteria > Pseudomonadati > Pseudomonadota > Gammaproteobacteria > Pseudomonadales > Pseudomonadaceae > Pseudomonas > Pseudomonas sp. BF-B-26. The sequence continues at coordinate 30,793 of NZ_JAHBDP010000084.1, forward strand.
GCGGCGCCAGCCGTCCCGGGCATTTCGAAGGGGTGGCGACGGTCGTCACCAAGCTGTTCAACATGGTCCAGCCGGACCTGGCGATCTTCGGCCAGAAAGACTTCCAGCAACTGGCGGTGATCCGCGCCCTGGTGCATGACCTGAACATGCCGATCCAGATCATCGGCGAACCGACGGTACGTGCGGCCGATGGCCTGGCGCTGTCGTCGCGCAATGGTTTCCTCAGCGAAGAACAGCGGGCCGTTGCGCCAGTTGTGTATCGCGGTTTGAGCCAGATTGCCGACGCAATCAAACAGGGCGAACGGGATTTCCCGGCGTTGATTGATGCGCAGATCAAGCAGCTTGAAGCGGCGGGTTTGCGTCCTGACTATCTGGAGATTCGCCATGCGCTGACCTTGCGCCCGGCGACTGCGCAGGATCGGGATCTGGTGATTCTGGTGGCGGCGTTCCTGGGCACTACGCGGCTGATCGACAACCTGCATCTGAACCTCGACACACCCGCCTGAACACCGCAATACAAATGTGGGAGCGGGCTTGCTCGCGAATGCGGCAGATCAGTCGGCATCAATACTGAATGACACACCACATTCGCGAGCAAGCCCGCTCCCACATTGGGTCGGCGGTGACTCCACACGCCGTATTGCTGGCCCTCAAGTCTTTGGGCACAATGCCCGCCGTTCGATTCCGACCTGGGGAAACACTCATGCACGCCATCATGCTCAAAGCCAAGCTGCATCGCGCCGAAGTCACCCACGCTGTACTCGATTACGAAGGTTCTTGCGCCATCGACGGCGAATGGCTGGACCTGTCCGGCATCCGTGAGTACGAACAGATCCAGATCTACAACATCGACAATGGTGAACGCTTCACCACCTACGCGATTCGTGGCGAAGAAGGCTCGCGCATGATCTCGGTCAATGGTGCCGCAGCGCACAAGGCCAAGGTCGGTGACCGCGTGATCATCTGCGCATACGCCCACTACAGCGAAGCCGAGCTGCTCAACTTCAAGCCACGCATGCTCTACATGGCCCCGGGTAATGAACTGAGCCACACCAGCAATGCCATTCCGGTTCAGGTCGCCTGATCCAGTCTTAGCCCTTCCCCTTCCGTTTGTCGGACCGTTCCCTGCTCGATGTATAAAAAAGTACCGGGAACGGGTCAGACAAAGTCAAGACAGATCGCAGCGCGAGGTTTACTGTATTCGCCCTGTGTCATGAAATCGTGTCGACGCAGTTGACCGGAGGCCCACCCACAGCGCTCCGGTATTTTCAGTGTTCAAAAGGCCGTTCAAGTAAAAAGGAAACCCGCAGCGATGGCGTATTACCGCACCCCTCAAGACGTTACCGCTCTGCCCGCCTGGCAAGCGTTGAATGACCACCGCCAAGCCATGCAAGATTTCAGCATGCGCGAAGCCTTTAATGCCGATCCGCAGCGCTTTACCCAATTCACCCTCAGCAGCTGCGGCCTGTTTCTCGATTACTCGAAGAACCTGATCAACACCGAGACCCGCGATCTGCTGGTGGGCCTGGCGAACGAAGTCGACCTCCAGGGCGCGATCAAAGCGCTGTTCGAAGGCGAAATCGTCAACTCCTCCGAAGGTCGTCCGGCCTTGCACACCGCACTGCGCCGTCCGGTCGGCGACAAGCTGAAGGTCAACGGCGTCAACGTGATGCCGGAAGTGCACAAGGTCCTGAACCAGATCACCGACCTCGTGGGCCGTATCCACGACGGTCTGTGGCGCGGTTACTCCGAGAAGCCGATCACTGATGTGGTGAACATCGGCATCGGCGGCTCGTTCCTCGGCCCGGAACTGGTCTCCGAAGCGCTGCTGTCTTACGCCCAGAAGGGTGTGCGCTGCCATTACCTGGCGAACATCGACGGCAGTGAGTTCCACGAACTGACCATGAAGCTGCGTGCCGAAACCACGCTGTTCATCGTTTCGTCGAAATCCTTCAACACCCTCGAAACCCTGAAGAATGCCCAGGCTGCACGCGCCTGGTACCTGGCTCAGGGTGGTTCGGAAGCCGAGCTGTACCGTCACTTCATCGCCGTCTCCAGCAACAATGCAGCGGCAGTGGCCTTCGGGATCCGCGAAGAAAACATCTTCCCGATGTGGGACTGGGTTGGCGGCCGTTACTCGCTGTGGTCGGCCATCGGTTTGCCAATCGCGCTGGCCATCGGCATGTCGAACTTCAAGGAATTGCTGTCCGGTGCCTACACCATGGACCAGCATTTCCAGAGCGCACCTTTCGAACAGAACATGCCAGTGCTGCTGGCCCTGCTCGGCGTGTGGTACGGAAATTTCTGGGGCGCGCAAAGCCACGCGATCCTGCCGTACGACCACTACCTGCGTAACATCACCAAGCATTTGCAACAGCTGGACATGGAATCCAACGGCAAGAGCGTGCGTCAGGACGGCACACCAGTGTCCACCGACACCGGTCCGGTGATCTGGGGCGGCGTGGGTTGCAACGGTCAGCACGCCTACCACCAGTTGTTGCACCAGGGCACCCAACTGATCCCGGCCGACTTCATCGTGCCGATCGTCAGCTTCAACCCGGTGTCCGACCACCACCAGTGGCTGTACGCCAACTGCCTGTCGCAAAGCCAGGCGCTGATGCTGGGCAAGACCCTTGCCGAGGCCGAAGCCGAGTTGCGCGACAAAGGCATGAGCGAAGAAGAGGTGCAGAAACTTGCGTCTCACAAGGTGATCCCGGGCAACCGTCCGAGCAATACGTTGGTGGTCGAACGCATCAGCCCGCGTCGTCTCGGCGCACTGGTGGCGATGTACGAACACAAAGTCTTCGTGCAAAGCGTGATCTGGGGCATCAACGCCTTCGACCAGTGGGGCGTGGAACTGGGTAAAGAGCTGGGCAAAGGCGTCTACAACCGCCTGGTCGGCAGCGAAGAAAGCCCGGCTGACGATGCCTCGACCCAAGGCTTGATCAACTACTTCCGCGGTCGTCACCGCGGCTGATCTGACGCCACTCGGCAGCACTTGTGGGAGCGAGCCTGCTCGCGATAGCGGTCTGACATACAACATTAATGTTGAATGTCATGCCCCCATCGCGAGCAGGCTCGCTCCCACATTGGTTTGCGTCAGTCACAAATTTTGCAGCCAGCCCCTTCCACACCGATCGGCAGCCGACTTGAACCCTTCCCCCACTCGGCGCATCTTTATTACTTGCAGCAACAAGAATAAGGAACCGTCATGTTCGATATCAGCACGTTCCCCCAAGCCGATGCCGTCCGCCGGGCCGCACAATTAAGTCAAGACGACTACAAGCGCCTGTACCGCCAATCCATCGAGCACCCCAGCACCTTCTGGGCCGAACAGGCCACACGCTTTCTCGACTGGAGTACCCCGTGGGATACCGTCCAGCGCTATAACCTGAAAACCGGTGAGGCGAGCTGGTTTGCCGGCGGCAAGTTGAATGTCAGTTACAACTGCATCGACCGCCATCTGGCAAAGCGCGGCGATCAAACCGCGATCATCTGGGAAGGCGACGACCCTGCCGAATCCGCGCAGATCAGCTACAAAAAACTTCATCACAACGTCTGCCGCCTGGCCAACGTGCTCAAAAGCCGTGGCGTGAAGAAAGGCGACCGCGTGTGCATCTACATGCCGATGATCCCCGAAACCGCCTACGCCATGCTCGCCTGCACGCGCATTGGTGCGGTGCATTCGGTGGTGTTTGCGGGTTTCTCTCCGGACTCTGTGCGTGACCGGATTCTCGATGCCGACTGCCGCACCGTGATCACCGCCGATGAAGGCGTGCGCGGCGGTAAAGTCGTGCCGCTCAAGCAGAAGGTCGACAAGGCGCTGCAAAGTTGCCCGAACGTCAGCACCGTGATCGTGGTCGAGCGTACCCAGGGCGAAGTGGACTGGGTCGAGGGCCGGGACATCTGGTATCACCAGGCGCTGCGTGACGTCAGCGACGATTGTCCGCCGGAACCGATGGGCGCCGAAGACCCGCTGTTTATCCTCTACACCTCCGGCAGCACCGGCAAACCCAAAGGCGTGCTGCACACCACCGGCGGCTACCTGCTGCAAGCGGCAATGACCTTCAAGTACGTGCTCGACTACCGCGACGACGAAGTCTTCTGGTGCACCGCCGATGTCGGCTGGGTCACCGGCCACAGCTACATCGTCTACGGTCCGCTGGCCAACGGCGCGACCACGCTGATCTTCGAAGGCGTACCGAGCTACCCGAGCAGCTCGCGCTTCTGGCAGGTGATCGACAAGCACCATGTCAACATTTTCTATACCGCCCCGACCGCCCTGCGCTCCCTGATGCGTGAAGGCCCCGAACCGTTGAAGGAAACTTCCCGCGCGAGCCTCAGATTACTCGGCACTGTCGGTGAGCCCATCAACCCGGAAGCGTGGGAGTGGTACTTCAATGCCGTCGGCGAACAGCGTTGTCCGATCGTCGATACCTGGTGGCAGACCGAAACCGGCGGCATCATGCTCAGCCCGCTGGTCAGCGCTCAACGGATCAAACCCGGTTGCGCCACGCAACCGATGTTCGGCGTGCAACCGGTGTTGCTCGACGAAGTGGGCAAGGAAATCAAAGGCGCCGGCAGCGGCGTGCTGGCGATCAAATCCAGCTGGCCGGCGCAGATCCGCAGCGTCTACGGCGACCCGCAACGAATGGTCGACACCTACTTCAAGCCCTACCCCGGTTACTATTTCACCGGCGACGGTGCCCGGCGCGATGAGGATGGCGATTACTGGATCACCGGGCGCATCGACGATGTGATCAACGTTTCCGGGCACCGCATCGGTACCGCGGAAGTGGAAAGCGCGCTGGTGCTGCACGACAGCATCGCCGAAGCAGCGGTGGTCGGTTACCCGCACGACGTCAAGGGTCAGGGCATCTATGCCTTCGTCACCCCCATGAACGGCACCGAGCCCAGTGACGAACTGAAGAAAGAATTGCTGGCTCACGTCAGCGAGGAAATCGGCAGCTTCGCCAAACCGGACCTGATCCAGTGGGCACCGGCCTTGCCGAAAACCCGTTCGGGCAAGATCATGCGGCGCATTCTGCGCAAGATCGCCTGCAACGAACTGGACAGCCTGGGCGACACCTCGACCCTGGCTGACCCGAGCGTGGTCCAGGAGTTGGTCGATAAACGCCTGAACCAGTAATCGCTCGTTTCAAAAGCCTGCGCGGCCGTTAATGGCCGCGCCTCCTTTTCCGCCACTGAGTCGCCATGGAATTCATTCGAACCCGCATCGAAACCCAGATCATGAGCCTGACCGGTCTGTCTCTGGGCAAGCTCGACCTGGAAAACCCCAAGGGTGATCCCGGCCTGTTCGGCCCCGATTCGGTGTGCTGGCAAGTGCATGGCGACTTCAGCAGCATGCTGATCGGCGGCATCAGCGCCCTGATGCTGCAAGCCCTGCATCCACTGGCCCTGGCCGGGGTCTGGGACCATTCGAATTTCCGCGAGGACATGATCGGCCGACTGCGCCGCACCGGGCAGTTCATTTCCGGCACCACGTTCGGTTCGCGAAAGGACGCCGACTGGCTGATCGAGAAAGTCCGCACCATCCACCTGCAAGTGACCGGCACGGCACCGGACGGCCGGCCCTACGCCGCCAGCGATCCCGATCTGTTGACCTGGGTGCACGTGGCCGAAGTCAGCAACTTCCTCGCGGCCCATTTGCGTTACCGCAATCCGAACCTGTCCCTGGCGGATCAGGACCGTTACTACGCGGAAATCGCGTTGGTTGCCGAACGGCTCGGCGCCCGTGACGTGCCGCGTTCGCGGCAGGAAATTGCCGATTACCTTCAACGCATTCGCCCACAGCTACTGTGCGATGAGCGCAGTCGAGAGGTGTTACGGCTGTTGTTGAACGCCCCGTCCCCCAGCCGTTTGGCCAGACCTTTCGGCGGTTTGATGATGAAGGCCGGGATCGACCTGCTGCCGGACTGGGCCAGTGACATGCTGGGCGTCAGCCAGAGCCCGCTGCAACGCAAGCTGATCCGCGCCAGCGTCAATCGCAGCGTGCCAATGCTGCGCTGGGCGGTGCGTAACGGCTCAGTGCACCGGGCCAAACGACGGATGGGATTGTTGACCTGATTGCCCCTAAAAGCATCGCGAGCAGGCTCGCTCCCACAGTGGATTTGTGTCGAGCATAAATTTTCAAACAATAGAGATTTCCTGTGGGAGCGAGCCTGCTCGCGATGGCAGCACCTCGGTCCCGCGCCAAGCTGTTAAACTCCCGCGCCCAAATTCCCTCCTGCAAGGCGCCCAGCATGTCTTCCTTGAATCAGGCGCTGCGCGCCGCCCTCAATCGTCGTCAAGACCTGCTGGCCGAGCTGCATCAGCAAGGCACCGATTGCTATCGCCTGTTCCACGGCAGCCAGGAAGGCGCCGGCGGCCTGACAATCGACCGCTACGGCCCGCAATTGCTGGTGCAAAGCTTTCACCAGTCGCTGGAACAGGATGCGCTGCTGCAACTGCACGACACCATCAATCAGCACCTGGGCCTCGAAACGCTGCTGGTCTACAACGATCGCTCCCGGGGCAACTCGCGCATCGACCGTGAAGACACTGTCTACCGCGCCGACGAGGCCGCCCTGCAAGACTTGATCGGTCACGAATGGGGCTTGAATTACCGGATTCGCGGTCGCCACGCCGGCCAGGACCCGCTGCTGTTCCTCGACCTGCGCAACACGCGCGGCTGGGTCAAGCAGCACAGCAAAAACAAAAGCGTGCTGAACCTGTTCGCCTACACCTGTGGCGTCGGCCTGAGTGCGGCAGCCGGCGGCGCGAGCGAAGTCTGCAACCTCGATTTCGCTGAGGGCAACCTGGCCGTCGGCCGTGAGAACGGCCTGCTCAATCCGCAGTTGCCGACCATGGACTTCATCCAGTCCGACTACTTCCCGGCCATCCGCCAGTTGGCCGGCCTGCCGATCAGCCAGCGCCGCGGGCAAAAACTGCCGAGCTATCAACGTCTGGAACAGCGTCAGTACGACCTGGTGCTGCTGGATCCGCCAGCCTGGGCCAAGAGCGCTTTCGGCACCGTCGACCTGCTGCGCGACTATCAGAGCCTGCTCAAGCCGGCACTGCTGACCACCGCCGACAATGGCGTTCTGATCTGTTGCAATAACCTGGCAAAAGTCAGCATGGACGACTGGCGCGAGCAAGTTTTGCGTTGTGCAGAGAAAGCCGGCCGACCGGTGCGCGAGTGGACAGTGATGAAACCGGGCGGCGATTTTCCGTCAATGGATGAACAGCCACCGCTGAAAACCCTGATTCTTCAGCTCTGAGATTCGTCCGAAAAATCAGATAAATCCTATAAAGCAGGATCACTTCGGAACCGGAAACGCATGCCATACTCCAACGCACTCCGATTCAGACAGATGAAGCCGCACATGCCCAAAGGATTGATTCGCGCTATTGGCGCTCTGTTGACCGCTCTAGCCCTCTACAGCCTGCTGGGGTTTCTGATTTTGCCGGGTATCGCGTTGCGGGTGGCCAATCAACAATTGGCCAGTTACGCGACGACGCCCGCAACGATCCAGCGTATCGAACTCAACCCCTTCAGCCTTGAAGTCACCCTGTGGGGCCTGATTATCGGCGAACCGGGCAAGGAGCAGGTCGGCTTCGAGCGCCTGTACGCCAACCTGCAGATCGACAGCCTCTGGACCAAGGCGCTGCACCTGTCCGATATCGAAATAGACAAACCCAAGACCGAAATCCTCTTCGGCAAGGACGGGAAGCTCAATCTGCTTGGCCTGTTCAAAATCCCCGCCAGTGAACCGACCCCGGCCGACCCGAACGCCAAACCGTTCCCGTTGCGCATCGAGCGGATAAAACTGGCCGGCGGTGCCGTGCATTTCCAGGATCAACGCCCCAGTGAACCCATCGAATTCCTCTACGACAAACTCGACTTCGAACTGAAAAACCTCAGTACCCTGCCTGAAGACAGTGCCGACATGACCTTGGTGGCCATCGGTCCGGCAGGTGGACAGATCGACTGGACCGGCAATTTCAGCCTGATCCCGATCACCTCCGAAGGTAAGCTGAAGATCACCAACGGCAAGATGAAATCCTTTTGGCCCTATGTGCGTGACGCGGTGCCACTGGTGCTTGAAGACGGCGTCCTCAGCCTGAGCACCGACTACAAACTCAACCTGTCCAAGGAAACCGAACTGCTGTTGAGCAACGTCGCCGTCAGCGTCGCGCCGTTCGCGATCAAAGCACCAGACGGTCGACCGCTGGCGAAACTCGAGCGGCTGGACATCAGCGAAACCACCGTCGACCTGGCCAAGCAACAAGTGGTTGTCGGCAAGATCCGCAGCCAGAAACTGGAAACCTGGGCCGCCCTCGAGGCCGACGGGCAACTCGATTGGCAGAAACTGTTCGCCAGCCAACCGTCCAAAGCAGCCGTCAAAGCCAAGGCCGAACCGGCCGCCACGCCAGCCGCCGCCGACTCACCGAAACCCGACCCGGCGCCACCGAGCAAGCCATGGCAGGTGCTGCTCAAAGACGTGCAACTGCGCAATTACCAGGTGCATCTGGCTGACCGCAAGGCGCAACCGGCCGTGGCGCTGGATGTAGGCCCGCTGAACCTGGACCTGCAGAATTTCGACAGCCTCAATGGCGCGCCTTTTAACCTCAAGCTCGACACGGGCGTGGGCAAGCAAGGCAAGATCACGGCAGACGGTATCGTCAATCTCGCCCCGGTCAGCGCCAGGTTAAACGTACAAACCAAGGACATCGACCTGCGCGTCGCCCAGTCCTATATCACCCCGTTCATTCGCCTGGAACTGCGCAGCGGCATGCTCGGCAGTGATCTGGCGGTCGATCTGAAAAGCACCGAGCCGCTGGCATTCAGCGTCACCGGCCGTGCTCAAGTCGATCAACTGCATACCCTCGACACCCTCAAAACCCGCGACTTCCTCAAGTGGCAGCAGTTGGTGCTCGAAGGCCTGAACTATCAGCACGGCGACAGCCTGTCGGTCGACAAGGTCAACCTGTTCCAGCCTTATGCGCGCTTCATGATCAACGATGACCGCACCACCAACATCGACGACCTGCTGATTCCGCAACCGCCGGACTCCGGCGCCAAAACGGGCGCTGCCAAACCGGCCAGCCAGGAAAAGCGGCTGGGCATCCACATTGGCGGCATTGCCATCAATGACGGTTCGGCCAACTTCGCCGACTTCAGCCTGACCCCGAATTTCGCCACGGCCATTCAACAGCTCAACGGGCAAATCGGCACCATCGACAGCCGTCAGGCGAAACCGGCCAGCGTCGATATCAAAGGCAAGGTCGACCGTTATGCGCCGGTCACCATCAAGGGCTCGGTCAACCCGTTCGACCCGATGGCCAGCCTCGACATCGCCACCAGTTTCAAACGTGTTGAACTGACCACGCTCACGCCCTACTCCGGCAAGTTCGCCGGTTACCGCATCCGCAAGGGCCGGCTCAATCTCGACCTGCATTACAAGATCACCAACGGCCAACTCCTGGCCGAAAACAAAGTGGTGGTCGAGCAGCTGCAACTGGGTGAAAAGGTCGACAGCCCAGACGCTGTGAGCCTGCCGCTGAAGCTGGCGATTGCCTTGCTCAAGGATGTCGACGGCAAGATTTCCATCGAGCTGCCGGTGAGCGGCGACCTGAACAACCCGCAATTCAGTGTCATGCCTATCATCTGGCAGACCCTGCGCAACCTGATCGTGAAGGCCGCCGCGGCGCCCTTCAAAATGATTGGCGGGCTGGTCAGTGGTGGCGGTTCGGAAGATTTGGGTACCGTGTCGTTTGCGCCGGGTTCGAGCGATCTGAGCAAGGAGGCCGAAGGTTCGCTGGTCAAACTGTCCCAGGCCCTCAAGGAACGTCCGGCCCTGCGCCTGGAAATCGAAGGCACGGCGGCCGCCAGCAGCGATGGCCCGCTGATCGCCGAGCAACGTCTGGAGCGGGAATACCAGTACAACTACTACAAAATGCTCCAGCGCCGCGGCGACAAGGTGCCGGCTCAGGCTTCATTGCTGGATGTACCGGATAACGAGAAAGGCCCGTTGCTGGAAGGGATCTACCGCACGCGACTGAAGACCCAACCGCCCGCCGAGTGGAAGGATTTGGGCAAGGAAGAACGCACGGCAAAAATGCGCGAAGGCATAATCAAGTTCTGGAGTTCCAGCGACGTGCTCTTACGCCAGCTGGGTCAGGAACGCGCCAGCAGCATCAAGGACTATCTGGTCGACAAGGGTCAGTTGGCCGATGATCGCGTGTACTTCATCGACGCTAACCTCGGCGAAGCGGAAAGTGACGGTCGAGTGGTTACGCCGCTGCATCTGGACACCGAATGATGGGCGCGAAATGGCTGATGAGCCTGGCTCTGGCGATGATCGCCAGTCACGCCTCGGCAGCCGACACCCTGCGCTGCGGCAGTCAATTGGTCAGTGTCGGGGACAGGTCCAGCGAAGTGCTGCAGAAATGCGGAGAACCGGTCAGCCGTGATCTGTTGGGCTACAAGCGCAGCGCTAACCGACGAGAAGAATTTCAAGTCGAGGAATGGACCTACGGGCCCAACGGCGGGATGTATCAGTACCTGCGTTTTGAAGGTAATCGGTTGAAGCAGATCACCAGCAAGCGCGGTAACTGAATCCAGCACACATTACAATTCGAACACCGTCAATGTGGGAGCGGGCTTGCTCGCGAAAACGGCCTGACAGCCAACATTTATGTTGAATGTTAAGCCCCCTTCGCGAGCAAGCCCGCTCCCACATTTGGTTTTGCATCGCTCACAAATAGAACAGGCCCCTGACACGAATGTCCGGGGCCTGTAATGGCCACATCCTTATGGCCTTCGCATGAACTCTCCTGAGGCGGCAGACGTATTGCTCGGCCCGTCTGTCGCACCTTCTCCCAGTCCAGGCGAGAAGCTTTGCCTTACTCGGCTTTCAGGCCGTCAGCGGAAACCGCTTTGACGCCTTTGATTTTCTTGGCGATCGCCACGGCGGTGGCTTTCTGAGCGTCAGTCACCGCAACGGTGGACGACAGGGACACTACGCCTTTGTTGGTTTCGACTTTGATGTCGGTACCAGGAATGCCTTTCTCGGTCACCAGGTCGGCTTTGACTTTAGTGGTGATCCAGGTATCGGAAGTAGCTTCTTTGGCTTTGGTGACTTCACCCGCCGCCAGAGTCATCGGAGCCTGGGTGGTTTGAGTGGTCTGTGCAAATGCAGCGTTGGCCATGGTCAGGGTCAGCGCGGTAGCAGTAGCGGCAGCGATAGCGAACTTCTTCATACGAGTAACTCCTGTTTTTCATAAAGTCTGCTGCGTGTCTTGTCAGCAGGGTTACTGGAGATAGTGCGAACGTTGTGCCAACTTTGATAAAGCCAATAAATCCATATAAATCAATAGCTTACAAAAACACCTGATTTTCGGAATCATGCAAAATGCACGACTTCCAAATTATCGACATGCAAGTTGCGGGTTTTACCGCAGGCCTAAGGCCATGAATTATCGGAAGTTTTCTCAATGACTCGATTTTTCCCGAACGGCGAACAAAAAATGCCCCGTCAAACAGACGAGGCATCAGCTCAAGCCACCGGATTACGCGCCACTGCCGGGACAGCCTTTTGGTGCGAAGTCAGCGTTGACATTGCTGGCACACGTCCAGGCACCCGCCGTGTTCCCTGATGAGCGAGTCAGTGTGATGGTCTTGCCCAACACCGGTCCTGGGGCATTAACCAGCGTACAAGTGATCGTCCCGGCACCTGTCGAAGCTGTGCCTGAAGCCGCCAATGTGCAATTGGAGGTTGTCGCCGCCGCGTTACCTGCCACCAATAGCAATGTAGGGTCGGTGCCTTGGTTGATGATGTCTTCGAAAGGCACTTTCAACGCGCTGATCTCAGCCAGGCCGGCCGTCACTTTGGCCCGGGCCTGATACTTGGAGTACTGAGGCAGCGCAAACGTCGCCAGAATCCCGATGATCGCCACCACAATCAGCAGCTCGATAAGCGTAAAACCTTTTTGAGTCTTCATAGACAAGCTCCATGCATGAGTCGAAATCTCATGATCTGAACTAGCCGCAGCACAGCCCATGCCAAGCCCTTCGCCCCGTGTTGGTGGGGCGTGCGATCGACAAAAAACCTTTTCCTACCCCCAGAATCCGCACTATCTGACACTTTTTGTCACCTCAACGCCGCTGGTTTGGTTCCTCCGCTTGACTAGGCTATAACTCATGAACTGTCTGCGTCCGGTATCCCAATGAATGACATCGCCCTTAGCGGTCTGGCCAAGCAATTGGTCCTGGCCGAGCTGCTCACTGACAAAAGCGCGCAACAGGCGTATCAGCAAGCCCAACGCAACAAAATCTCCCTGGTCAGTTATCTAGTGCAGAACAAACTGGTGAAGAGTCGCCAGGTCGCCGAAATCGCTTCGGAACACTTCGGCATGGCCTTGCTCGACCTCAACTGTCTGGACAAGGAAACCCAACCCAAGGGGCTGGTCAGCGAGAAGCTGATTCGCCAGCACCACGCCCTGCCCCTCTGGCGGCGCGGCAACAAGTTGTTCGTGGGTGTTTCGGACCCGACCAATCATCAAGCCATCAATGACATCCAGTTCAGCACCGGGCTGAATACCGAAGCCATCCTGGTGGAGGACGACAAGCTCAGCGACGCCATCGAAAAATTCTTCGATACCCAAGGCACCGGCCTGGACGACATGGCTGATGTCGACCTCGATGGCGTGGACATCGAGTCGATCGATGACAACAAGCAGGACTCCATTGGCGGACAAGACGCCGATGACGCGCCGGTGGTGCGCTTCGTGCACAAGATGTTGCTGGACGCGATCAAAAGCGGCTCTTCCGACCTGCATTTCGAACCCTACGAAAAAACCTACCGTGTGCGGATGCGCACCGACGGTATTTTGCGTGAAGTCGCCAAGCCACCGATTCAACTGGCCAATCGCATCGCCGCGCGGCTGAAAGTCATGGCCAGCCTCGACATCTCCGAACGGCGCCGGCCCCAGGACGGGCGGATCAAGATGCGCCTGTCCAAGAGCAAATCCATCGACTTTCGGGTCAACACCCTACCGACCCTATGGGGCGAGAAAGTGGTGATCCGGATCCTCGACCCGTCCAGCGCCCAAATGGGCATCGACGCCCTCGGCTATGAGCCCGACCAGAAAGAACTGTACATGGCCGCCCTCAAGCAGCCGCAGGGGATGATTCTGGTGACCGGGCCCACCGGCTCGGGCAAGACGGTGTCGCTCTACACCGGGCTGAACATTCTCAACACCGTGGACATCAACATCTCCACCGCCGAAGACCCGGTGGAGATCAACATGGAAGGCATCAACCAGGTCAACGTCAATCCCAAGCAGGGAATGGACTTCGCCCAGGCGCTGCGCTCCTTTCTGCGACAGGACCCGGACGTGATCATGGTTGGCGAAATCCGCGACCTCGAAACCGCTGAAATCGCCATCAAAGCCGCCCAGACCGGTCATCTGGTGCTGTCGACCCTGCACACCAACAGCGCCGCCGAAACCCTGACGCGCCTGCACAACATGGGCATCCAGGGGTTCAACATTGCCACCTCGGTCAGCCTGATCATCGCCCAGCGCCTGGCGCGAAAATTGTGCAGCCATTGCAAGAAACCCATCGAGATTCCCCGGGAGGCGCTGCTCAAGGAAGGCTTCCCCGAGGAACGCATCGGCTCATTCACGATCTATGAGCCAGTCGGTTGCGATCACTGCAACAACGGCTACAAAGGGCGAGTCGGGATTTATGAAGTGGTGAAGAACACACAGGACCTGCAACGGCTGATCATGGCCGAAGGCAACTCACTGGAAATCGACATCCAGATGCGTAAAGACGGCTTCAACGACCTGCGCACGTCAGGCCTGATCAAGGCCATGCAAGGCATCACCAGCCTTGAAGAAATCAACCGGGTCACCAAGGACTGAATATGGCGGTCAAAGCAGCAAAAATCAGCGTCTACGCCTGGGAAGGCACAGACCGCAAAGGCACCAAAATGACGGGCGAGTTGAGCGGTCAGAATCCGGCATTGATCAAGGCCCAATTGCGCAAGCAGGGCATCAACCCCGGCAAGGTACGCAAGAAGTCCGCCTCGATTTTCAACCTGGGCAAGCGCATCAAGGCCCAGGACATCGCCCTGTTCACCCGGCAGATGGCGACCATGATGAAGGCCGGCGTACCGCTGTTGCAGTCCTTCGACATCATCGGTGAAGGCTTTGATAACCCGGCCATGCGCACACTGATTGACGAGGTGAAACAGGAAGTCGCAGCGGGTAACAGCTTCGCCGCCTCCCTGCGCAAAAAGCCTCAGTATTTCGATGAGCTCTACTGCAACCTGGTGGATGCTGGCGAGCAGGCCGGTGCCCTCGATACCCTGCTGGAGAGAGTGGCGACCTATAAGGAAAAAAGCGAAAGCCTCAAGGCCAAGATCAAGAAAGCCATGACCTACCCGCTGGCGGTGGTGTTCGTCGCGATCATTGTGACCGGGATTCTGCTGGTCAAAGTGGTGCCGCAGTTCGAATCGGTATTCAAAGGATTTGGCGCCGAATTGCCAGCTTTCACGGTGATGGTCATCGGCCTGTCGGAATTCATGCAGGACTGGTGGTGGGCGATGCTCGGCGTGCTGATCGCGGCCATCTTCGGCGTGCGCCACGCGTTTAAAACGTCGCAAGGCTTTCGGGACCGAATGGACACCTGGCTGCTGAAACTGCCGCTGATTGGCACGCTGATGTACAAGTCCGCCGTGGCCCGGTACGCCCGCACGCTGTCGACTACCTTTGCGGCGGGTGTGCCACTGGTGGAAGCGCTGGATTCGGTGGCAGGCGCCACCGGCAACATCGTGTTCAAACGCGCGGTGCTGCGCATCAAGCAGGACGTGGCGACCGGTATGCAGCTGAATTTTTCCATGCGCGCCTCCGGTATCTTTCCGAATATGGCGATCCAGATGACTGCGATTGGCGAAGAGTCCGGCGCGCTGGACGATATGCTCGACAAGGTCGCGAGCTTCTACGAGGACGAAGTGGACAACATGGTCGATAACCTCACCAGCCTGATGGAGCCGTTCATCATGGTGGTGCTGGGTGTTATCGTCGGGGGCCTGGTGGTTGCTATGTACCTGCCCATCTTCCAACTCGGCACAGCGATCTGACATGCCCTTGAACGACATTCCGACCCTCCACCCGTTGACCTTCGTGATTGCAGCCATGTTGGTCGGCCTGCTGATTGGCAGCTTTCTCAATGTGGTGGTCTGGCGCCTGCCAAAAATGCTTGACCGCGAATGGCGTGAGGAGGCTCGTGAAGTGCTGGGCTTGCCAGGCGAAACACCGCTGCCGACCTTCAACCTGATGCTGCCCCATTCCCAGTGCCCACATTGCGGCCATCGAATCCGCGCCTGGGAAAATATTCCGCTGCTCAGTTATCTGTTCTTACGAGGTCGATGCTCGAACTGCACCGCAGCCATCAGCAAACGCTACCCGCTGACCGAACTGGCCTGCGGTTTGCTCTCGGCGTTCATCGTTTGGCATTTCGGTTTCGGCTGGCAGGCCTGCATGGTGCTGCTTCTGAGCTGGGGGTTGCTGACGATAAGCCTGATCGACGCCGAGCACCAACTGCTGCCGGATGTGCTGGTGCTGCCGCTGATATGGCTGGGGCTGATCCTCAACAGTTTCACCTTGTTCGTGCCATTGCATGATGCATTGTGGGGCGCTGTGGCCGGCTATATGGCGTTGTGGTCGGTGTTCTGGCTGTTCAAGCTGATCACCGGCAAGGAAGGCATGGGCTACGGTGATTTCAAGTTGCTAGCGATGTTCGGCGCCTGGGGTGGCTGGCAGATCTTGCCGCTGACCATCCTGTTATCGTCGATGGTGGGCGCCGTTGTCGGCGTGATTTTGCTGCGTTTGCGCAACGCGAAAACCTCCACGCCGATCCCCTTCGGACCCTATCTGGCAATTGCCGGCTGGATTGCCTTGCTCTGGGGTGGTCAAATAACCGGCTTCTATTGGCAGTTTGTCGGTTTGAAATGAATACCCCTGTGGAAAAACCCTGGATTCTCGGCCTGACCGGCGGCATCGGCAGCGGCAAAAGCGCGGCTGCCCAGCACTTCATCGACTTGGGCGTGCACGTAGTGGACGCCGATCACGCGGCGCGTTGGGTGGTAGAGCCGGGGCGCCCGGCGCTGGCCAGGATCGCCGAACACTTCGGCCCCGACGTATTGCAAGCCAACGGGCAGCTGGATCGCGCGGCGTTGCGCAAACTGATCTTCGAAGTGCCAGAGGAACGCCGCTGGCTCGAAGCGTTGCTGCATCCGCTGATCGCCAAGGAAATCGCCGAGCATCTGGCCAAGGCACAATCGCCTTACGCGATTCTGGTTTCGCCGCTGCTGATCGAGTCCGGGCAATACGCCATGACCCAGCGAGTCCTGGTGATCGATGCCCCGGAACAACTACAGATCGAGCGCACCTTGCAGCGTGACCAGACCAGCGAGCAACAGGTCCAGGCGATCCTCAAGGCCCAATCCAGCCGACAGGACCGCGTGAGCCACGCCGACGATGTAGTGGTCAACGACCGCGACCTCGCCTGGCTGCACAGCGAGGTCGAACGCCTGCATCACTTTTACCTTACTTTGCGTGGAGGCCAGTCATGAGCCAGACCCCAACCGTCAATTGCCCAACCTGTGGCGCCCCTGTCGAATGGGTCGCCAGCAACGTCAACCGGCCGTTCTGCTCGGATCGCTGCAAATTGATCGACCTCGGGGCATGGGCCTCGGAAGAACACAAGATTCCGGTCAGCCCGGATGCCGAAGACGACCTGTTCAGCGAAGACTTCGAGCCGCGTCACTGATCTTCAAGGCCGCATAAAACCATAGTCCTGGCTGTCATCGAGGTTTTCCGCAAGAAAACGCAACTCATCGGCCAGGTCTTCGACACTGCGCACTGCCTTGCTCTGTTGCACCACTGCACTGAGCAAGGCACGCAGGCTCAACCCCGGATCAAAACCCACTTCCTGCGCCCCATCCAGACTGTGACGCAACTCCTGCCTTGCCCATTCGTAGACACTCATTTCGATGCTCCTGAAGGTTTTCCAGAGCATGGATTCGTGAGCGATTTTTGCCTTTGATGTGGATCAAGATTTGGGATCGTCGTCTTTCCAGGGGGCCGAAAGGTAGCGCGTGCGATTGAACGTTTCCAGCCACTCGGGGCAAAACACCACTAGCGCACTGACCACCATGCCGTTGATGAACGCTTCCGGAAAAATCAGCAGCCACAGATAACCGACAAAATCTTCCAGCCAATACGGCATGGCGAAACGCTCGTCGAACCACAGCAGCCACAGCGCCAGCAGCAGGCACAGCAACGCCGACAGCGCCGCAGCAAAGAAACCGGACACGAAGATATACACAAAGGGATTACGCGGTTGCGCTCGCTCCACCAGGATGGCGCAGCATTCGGTGACCAGCACCGGCAGTAGAATCAGCAGCGCGCCGTTGACCCCCATTGCCGCCAGATCTTGCCGCCCGAGCAGCACCAGTCCCGCTTGCGCCACCAACCCGCCGACAATCGCCAGCGGCCAGTCGAGCAACAGGGTCACGGCGGTCATGCCGATAAAGTGGTAGGACACGCCGGTGTCGAAGTCTTGTCGCACCAGCCAGAGCATGAACAGCGCGAACACCGTGCCGAACAACAGATGCTGCCGACGACTGTCGCTGAACAGTTCGACCCACGGTGCTCGCGCAACGGCCCAGATCAGCACCGGCACATAGATCAACCACCCCGCCGTGAGGGTTTCAGGTGACAGTAACTCGGCGCCGATCATGGCTGGGCACACTCCCTTGTCTTGCCGAAAGAGAACAGGCCCTCAGTCTACACCGGCCCTTGTACACCCTTCGACTTCAGGCCCAATGCCGTGGATCGTTCATCACCGCCTCGTGTTCAGCGAATAGCTTGGGCAATTCGGCTTTGAGAAAGTCCACCCAGGTCCGAACCTTGGCATCGAGAAAACGCCGCGACGGGTACAGCGCATACACGTTGCGTTCACGGGGGCGCCAGGCCGGCAGCAAGCGCAACAACGTGCCATCGCTCAACGGACGCGTCGCGGTGTAGAACGGAATCAGGCTGATCCCCATGCCGGCCTCCGACGCCTTGACCATCGACTCGGCAACATTGCATTGAAAGGTCCTGGCCGGGCTGACGGCATGCTCTCCGACTTCGTCCCGGAACACCCATTCATCGCTGTACAAAGGGTCGAGCATGCGCAGGCACTGATGATCGTTCAGCGCCAGCGGTGTGTGCGGCACGCCACGCCGTTGCAGGTAGTGCGGGGAGGCGCAGGGCACGCTGTAAATCTGCCCGATGGCCTGGGCGACCATTTGCGAATCGGCCAGTTCGTGGGCAATCGAAATCACCACGTCGTGCCCTTCCTCCATTGGATCGGGATTGCGCTGCGACAGGGTCAACTCGAACACCACGTCGGGGTAAAGCTCGCTGTAGCGGGCGATCAATGGTGTGATCAGCACGCCCAGGCCACTCATGCTGTGAACCCGCAGCCGTCCACTCGGTTTGAGATGGGCGCCGCGAGCCTCTGCCGTTGCCACCTCCATTTCTTCGAGTATTTGCCGACTGCGTACCAAAAAGCGCTCACCGGCCTCGGTCAGGCTCAACCGCCGCGTGGTGCGTTGCAGCAAGCGTGCTTGCACATGCTGCTCCAGATCCGCCACCAATCGGGACACTTGCGCGGTCGACAGTTCCAACGCGTCGGCGGCGGCGGTAAAGCTTGCGCATTCCACCACGCGGACGAACACCCGCAAGTTATTGAGCAGATCCATAAGCCCTCCCCGGGCAGTGACTGTTACGTTTCATGTAAGGCTGCATCAGGCGCTGGCCCCTTTATCGGTCGCGGGCAAAGACTAGAATTCAGGTATCGAAATCAACACGGAGCACGGAAAAATGAAAACCCTGATCAGCCTGTTTCTGACCGTTGTCGCCACCTCAGCCTTGGCCGCCGGCAACGACCCCGCCGCCACCTCGTACAACCCGGCACAGCGGCTGGACATCGCCGAAGTGGTTTCAGTGTCGAACACCGCGACCGCCTGCGGGGTTGTGCCTGCGGCCATGGTGTACGTCGATCATCAAGGCCAGACCCATCGCGTGACGTACGAGGTCATGGGTGATTGCACGAGCAACCTGTAATCACTGGCACGACTCACACGATCATTCGTTTCGCCTGCAAGGCCAGATCATGCAGGCCGGCCAGACGCGCCATGATGCGTTCGACCACCTCGACCCTGACAACCGCACCGCTTTGCAGTTCGCCCATCGAGTGCAGGGCCACTCCGGCTTTTTCCAGGCCCAGACGTGTGGAGCCGGACAACTGCTGAAGACCTTGCCGTGCCTGTTCAGCGGACTGTTCCAGCCCCGTAGCGATTTGGCGGATCTGCGCACTGGAGTCCGCGGCCTGACGCGAGAGATTGCGCACCTCATCGGCCACCACCGCAAACCCTCGGCCATGGCTGCCCGCCCTCGCCGCCTCAATGGCTGCGTTCAACGCCAACAGGTTGGTCTGACGGGAGATGTCCTGGATGCTGCCGACAATCGCGCCGATGCGCATCGACTGACTGCCGAGCTCGTCGAACACTTGATCCAGACGCTGCATGTAGAGGTTCAGATCTTCCAGCACACTGGCCGAAGACTGCATGCTCAGCGCACTCGCCTTGACCCGTTCACCTGCCGTGCGCGCCAGTTGATTGGCAAAGCGCATGTCTTCCTCGGTTTGCAGCACGGACTCGGTCAGTTGCTCCAGCTTGACCTGCAAGCCGATTTTGTAAGTGGGTTGTTCTTTTTCAGTGGTCATAGCAGTGTCCAGGTGTAACTGAGGATCAGGCGGTTTTCGTCGATATCGCTGCGGTAGTTGGAGCGAGCCATCGCGTTGCGCACACGGATCCCGAGGCCTTTGAGGCTGCCGCTCTGCAGCACATAGCCGATGTCCAGATCACGCTCGCGGTCCTTGCCCTCGAACCCTTTGCCGGTGTCGACGTTGTTGCCGGTGATGTAGCGCACAGTGCTGGTCAGCCCCGGCACACCGAGGGCGGCGAAATCGTAGTCGTAACGCGCCTGCCAGGAGCGCTCATCGGTGTAGGCAAACTCATAGGTCGGCACCTCGTTACCCAGAGGGCTGATGTTGGCAAACACTCGCGGGAACGCGCTGTCGCCGAACATGCCCTGATAGCCGACATAGAACGTGTGGCCGCCACGCTTGGCCGACAGCAAGGAGAAGAACGCCTGGTTGTCGATATTGCCCAGCAGTTTTTTGCCGTCTTCGCGCGAATCGTAATACCCAACGTTGGCGCCCAGGGTCCAGTTACCGAGTGGCTCGCTGTGCTTGAGGCCGAGAAAGCGCTGGTTGTAGATATCTTCCAGTTGCCCGAACCAGGCGCTGACCGAGCTGCGTTTATCGTTGAAGGAATAATCGGCGCCGGCAAAGTTGAAACCATCACTACTGACCTGACGCTGCGGTACATGACCGAGCATGGCTTGCATCTTTTCGTCGCCGGCCTCGTTGCGCAGGCTGGTCGAACTCAAGTGACCACCTTGTAAGGTCAGGCCATTGATCTCGTTGGAGCTGATGCTTGCACCCTGATAGCTGGGCGGCAGCAAACGGATATCGCTGAAGGCCAGCACTGGCACGTTGGGTTGCAGTTCACCCACCTTCAGTTCGGTTTTGGAGAAACGCACCTTCAACGCGCCTTCCAGACGGCTGTATTCATTCGCCGCGCGCCCGTCACCCTGCACCGGCAGCAAACCGGTATTGACCCGATCCGGGCTGCTGTCGAGCTTGAGGCCGAGCAGGCCAATAACATCCACACCAAAACCGACGGGGCCCGGGGTGTAACCGGATTTGACGTTGAGGATGAAGCCCTGCGCCCACTCTTCAGCCTTCGATTGCTGGTTGGCCCCGACGATGTCGGAAAAGTCCCGGCTGAAGTAATAGTTGCGTGCTTGCAAGGTCGCCGTGGTGTCTTCGATGAAGCCACTCTCGGCCGCCATCGCACCGGCGGAGAAACTCGAGACGACCGCCATGGACAACACTGAACCGGTTGTTGGAAGAATCTGTTTCATTGTTTTTTCTCTTATTTTTATTGATCGACAGGTTGAAGTGCTTCAGCCGCAGCGGATTTGCGGCGGTGAACGGGACGACGGGCGTTCAACAACACGTGGGTGACCATGCCGAAAATCAGCCCCCAAAAAGCAGCGGACAAACCCAACAACGACATGCCCGACGCGGTGGTCAGAAAAGTCACCAGCGCGGCTTCGCGATCGCTCGGCACAGCCATTGCGCCGGCCAACGCCCCGGCAATTGCGGCGAACAGCGCCAGCCCGGCCAGGGCGGCGATCAGTTCTTTGGGGAACGCCGAAAACAGCGAAACCAGGGTGGCGCCGAAGATCCCCAGCACCAGGTAACACAGCCCGCCCACAACCCCGGCCACATAGCGTTTGCCGGGATCTTCATGGGCTTCGCGCCCGGTACAAATCGCCGCGGTGATGGCTGCCAGATTCAGCCCATGGCAACCGAACGGCGCCAACAGCGCCGTGCCCAGCGCACTGCTGGCGATGATTGGCCCGGCCGGTGTGGCGTAACCGCTGGCGCGCAGCACCGCCATGCCGGGAACAAACTGGCCGGTCAGCGCCACCATCACCAGCGGCAAGGCGATATTCAGGGTCGCGCTCAGGCTGAACGCGGGTGTGATCCACACCGGCGTGGCCAAACCGATCACCAATGCCTCGCTGCGCAAATCACCGAAGAGAAAAGCCATCGAGCAGCCCACCAGCAGCACCATCAACACCGCATACCGCGGCATCAGCCGTTTGCAGACCAGGTACGTGGCGAACATCGCCAGCACCAGCAACGGTTTGCCCTGCAACGAGACGAACAACCCCGTGCCGAAGCTGAACAGAATCCCCGCCAGCATCGCTGCCGCAATCGCCGCGGGCAGTTTGCCGATGATCCGGTCAAACGCTCCCGAGACCCCGACCAGAAAGATAATCAGGCTGCTGACCAGATACGCGCCTACCGCCTCCGGCATGGAGATCCCCGGCAACAGCGCCACCAGCAACGCCGACCCCGGCGCCGACCACGCGATGATCACCGGCACGCGGTAACGCAGGCTCAGACCGATGCCGAGCACGGCGCTGCCGATGGAAATCGCCCAGATCCAGGACGACAACACCTCCCGCGAGAGGTGTGCGGTCTCGGCGGCCTGAAAGATGATCACCAACGGGCCTGCGTAGGAAATCACCGTGGCGATAAAACCGGCGACGGCCGCAGACAGGGAAAAGTCCTGGAATAAGGTTTTCATGAAACCTCGCCAACAGCCCCGTCAGGCGATCCGTGGATGCCCGGCAACATTTGTTTGGCACTGCGCCGACTGCTCACGGCGAACACGGTCATGGCAATCGCGGCCACCGCACCGGGCAAGGCGAATGCCATGAAGTTCAGTTGCAGTGGCAGGCTGATCCCGAGCAAGGCACCGCCCAGCAGCGGTCCGACGATGGCACCGTTGCGCCCGATGCCCGAGGCCCAGCCCAAACCGGTGGAGCGAATGGTCATGGAGTAGAACTGCGCGGCGCAGGCGTACAACAGAATCTGCGAGCCAATGGTGGTGGCGCCGGCAATGGCGATCAGCAAATACAACAGCGGCATCGGGCTGTTGAAGCCCAGCAAGGTGATCGACACCGCAGCCACGGCGAAGAACACCGCCAACACCCGTGGCAGGTTGAGTTTGTCTCCCAGCACACCGCCGCCCACCGCGCCGAAAATGGCGCCGAAGTTGAGCACCAGCAGGAACGACAGACTTGAGCCCAGGCTGTAACCGGCGTTAGCCATCAGTTTTGGCAGCCAGGAACTCAAGGCGTAGACCATCAGCAAGCAGCAGAAAAACGCCAGCCACAACATCAGCGTGCGCAGCGCACGACCTTCGCGAAACAGTTGCAACACCGGCGTGCCGGTGCCCTTCACTTCGCTCATGTGCAGCTGATCGCTGGTTTGCGCGACGTACGCCGGGTCAATCCGCTGCAGGATTTTGCGCGCCTCTTCATTGCGCCCCTGACGCAGCATGAAACCCACCGACTCGGGCAGGAAGTACATGATCAACGGCAACAACAGCAACGGCAGCACCGCCACATAAAACACCGATTGCCAGCCAAAACTCGGGATCAGCACGATACCGAGCCCCGCCGAGAGCATGCCGCCTACCGAATAGCCGCTGAACATGATCGCCACCAGCGTGCTGCGGATTTTCTTCGGCGCGTACTCGTTCATCAGCGCCACGACATTGGGCATCACCCCGCCAATGCCAAGCCCGGCAATGAACCGGCAAAGCCCAAACTCGGTGGGGTTGCGGGCAAAACCATTGAGCACGGTGAAACCGCTGAACAGCATCACGCAGATCGTGATGGCTTTTTTGCGACCGATCCTGTCCGACAGCGGGCCGAAAAACAGCGCGCCGAACATCATGCCGAACAATGCATAACTGCCCAGTGCGCCCGCTTGCAGAGGACTGAGCCCCCACTCTTTCATCAGCATCGGCAGCACCACGCCGTAGATCACCAAATCGTAACCGTCGAAAATGATGATCAGGGCACACCAGAACAGCACCATCCAGTGAAAGCGATTGAATCGTGCGTTGTCGATAACCGCATGTACGTCGATCTTGCGCATGGCATTTATCTCTTGTTGTTATTTTTTTAAGAGCGTCGGCAACACGGCTAACGTCCGTACAGCCGAGGGTAGAGGCGCCAGGCGCGGGGCAATATCCGCTTTGCGCAGATCGCTATCCGTTTTGTGCAAGGCCCTGAACCGGGCGCGGGATGGGGAGTATTGCGGGGATGGCGGGCAGCAAATCCGGCAGATCGGAACCTCTGCGATGAACTGCCTTCATTGCGATCACATTTGAACGCTAAGCGCGGGCTGATGGACGATTGAGATGTCAGCGCCTGCGGTCACAGGCGCTTTGTGCGGATCAGGGCAGGGCTTTCTCCAGCGCCTCACGCAATTGCGCAGCCGTGGCGTATTCATGCTGAGCCACCAATCGACCGTCCTTGAGCTGCAGCCACAGCACTTTATCCACAGGCCCGGGATAGCGTGGCGCCACGCGACCATCGCGGTCGAGCATCACTCGATAGGGATAATCGCGCATGGCCGGTACAGCGAACATTTTCGCGATCAGTCGAGGCATGCGCTGGATGTCCGCGACAAATACCGCGTGCCGAGCCTCCAGGTAGCCCTTGGGCTGGTCCTGCAGAGCAGCGCCGACCAGTTTGGCGGCGTCCATGCTGCGCGCCACCAGCAACGTCTGAGTCTGATTATCAAGCGTGAAGGCCTGATCGAATTGATCGAGCAAGGTCCACGGCGCCAGCCGCTCACCCACCTCCAGTGCCTGCGCCCAAAGAGGCAGAAGACTGAGCAATAACACGGGCCAATATTTCACGTTCTACTCCTCGTTCAAGCTCATTTGAGTAATGGCCATCAGTCTACACCGCCCATTTCGAGCGCCCAGTCCCACTGTTTACCGTTTCACGCTTTCTGCTTGTCGCAAATGAACGCTAAGCTTGGGCCTATGGATGACTCAGATTATTTACGCCTGCTGACCATTGCGGCCGAGCAAGCCAACGCGTTCCTGTCCAATGCCCGCAAATGGGAGCGTGAGCGTTGGGTCTGCCAGCGCCTGCTGCAAGGCCTGAACATTCCCTATCGCGCCGACGAATTCGCCCCGGCCGGGGAGCCGCCGGACGTGCTGTTTCGTGACGCCAGTTTCGAAGTGTTTTTCGTGCTCGATGAAGGCCGACGCCTCAACGACGAATGGCGCGATGAACTGCAACGTCGGCGCAGCGCATTTTCCCTGAGTTCGCTGGTACGGCGCGAGGCCAAGCCCCGGCGCATTCCGGCCAATGAGTTTCTGCTGAGACTGGCGCCGACCTTGCGCAAAAAAGCGCACAACTACAAAGAACGCGGCATGGACCTGGGCGAACTGGACATCATCGCCTTCGCCAGCCTCAAGCGCGAAGTGCTGGACCTCAACAGCCATTTCCCGCCGCCAACCGAATACCTGCGTCAGGGCTGGCGCTCGTTGTCGCTGGTCGGCCCGACCTTCGCCCGTGTGCTGTTCGCTCACCCGGACGCCCCGGATTTCCTGCGCAGCAACCTGGGTCGCAGCATTGTTTTCGACGTCGGGATCAGCCTGTGAGTCCATTGCAGGCGCTGATTGCCGAAGTGCCGCAAACGGGTCGCGTTCGCTGGATCGGCGTGCGGCCGCAATCACGTTCTCAAATGATCGAACTCGATGCCGTGGAGGCGCGACTTGAAGCCGGTTTGACCGGTGATCACGCGCGTCCCGGCGTACGCAATGCGCGGCAAGTGACGCTGATGCAATGGGAGCATCTGGCGGTGATCAACTCACTGATGGGCCGCACGGCGGATCAACCGGTGCTAGCGCAGGACTTGCGGCGCAACATCGTCGTCAGCGGCATCAATCTCTTCAGTCTCAAGGGCCGACGCTTCAGGATTGGCCAGGCGATTTTCGAAACCACCGGCTGGTGCCAACCCTGCGCCCGTCTCGAGAACAACCTCGGCCCCGGGACCTTTCAGGCCGTTCGAGGACATGGCGGAATCACCGCCCGGGTGTTACAAAGTGGAATCATTCGCCTGGACGATACGGTGAGCGTCGAGCCCATTCCTGCCAGCGGCTATGCTCCGTTCAACGTTCGTTAAATCCGCCTGTAGCTTCTACACATTCAGCAACGTCTACCCCTGACGAGGCCCAATATGACCAGCCGCCTGAACCCCGACGACCAAAAGCATGTCGAAGAGTACCTGCAACTGTCCCAGCACCAAGTCGAGCGCCGGCCTTTCCGGCCGTGGATGCTCCTGGTGGTGGTGTTGGCAGTGACCATTGGTCTGGGCCTGTTGAGCCGACTTATCAGTTACCTGACGCTATGAGCTGCATCGCGCTCGCTCGGGTAATTGAACCGATTTCTTTTAGCCTTGCGAGATATCCCCATGACTCATCGTATTGTCATCGTTGGCGGCGGCGCCGGCGGTCTGGAGTTGGCTACCCGTCTGGGTAAGACTCTGGGCAAGCGCGGCACGGCCAGTGTGATGCTGGTCGACGCGAACCTGACCCACATCTGGAAACCGCTGTTGCACGAAGTGGCGGCAGGTTCCCTGAACTCTTCCGAAGACGAACTCAACTATGTTGCCCAGGCAAAATGGAACCACTTCGAGTTCCAGCTGGGGCGCATGAGCGGGCTTGATCGCGCGCAGAAGAAAATCCAGCTGGCGGCCACCTACGACGAAGCCGGCATTGAATTGGTCCCGGCACGCGAAGTGGGTTACGACTCGCTGGTGATCGCGGTCGGCAGCACCACCAACGATTTCGGGACTCAGGGCGCGGCGCAACACTGCCTGTTCCTCGACACCCGCAAACAGGCCGAGCGCTTCCACCAGCAATTGCTCAACCACTACCTGCGCGCCCATGCCGGGCAGACCGACAAGGTCGAGCAGATCAGCGTGGCCATCGTCGGCGCCGGTGCTACCGGTGTCGAACTGGCCGCCGAACTGCACAACGCCGCCCATGAACTGGCGGCTTACGGCCTGGACCGGATCAAACCGGAAAACATGCACATCACCTTGATCGAAGCCGGGCCACGGGTGTTGCCAGCGCTGCCCGAACGTATCGGCGGGCCGGTGCATAAAACCCTGGAGAAACTCGGGGTCAACGTCATGACCAATGCCGCCGTCAGTGAAGTGACGGTCGACAGCCTGATTACCGCCGATGGCAAAGTCATCAACGCCAGCCTGAAAGTCTGGGCGGCCGGGATTCGTGCACCAGGCTTCCTCAAGGACATCGATGGCCTGGAGACCAACCGGATCAATCAGCTGCAAGTGCTGCCGACCCTGCAAACCACCCGCGACGAGAATATCTTCGCCTTCGGTGACTGCGCGGCCTGCCCGCAGCCGGGCAGCGATCGCAACGTGCCGCCACGCGCCCAGGCTGCGCATCAGCAAGCTTCGTTGCTGGCCAAATCGCTGAAGCTGCGGATCGAAGGCAAGCCGCTGCCTGAGTACAAATACACCGACTACGGCTCGTTGATCTCGCTGTCGCGCTTTTCGGCTGTGGGTAACTTGATGGGCAACCTCACCGGCAGCGTGATGCTGGAAGGCTGGCTGGCGCGGATGTTTTACGTGTCGCTGTATCGCATGCACCAGATGGCGTTGTATGGCGCGTTTCGTACGGCGATGTTGATGCTGGGCAGCAAGATCGGGCGCGGGACTGAGCCGCGACTCAAACTTCACTGATAGAACACAATCCACTGTGGGAGCGGGCTTGCTCGCGAAGGCGGTGTAACAGTCAACAGAGATGTTGAATGT
>NZ_JAHBDP010000085.1:0-54699 GCF_019956495.1 Pseudomonas sp. BF-B-26
AAAAGCATACGAGGTCCCAAAATCGCCAAGTCCAAGGAATGGCTGGAGGGCAGGGCTGCAAATGCTCATGTGTCGACGGCTCGCGTGCTTAAGGCCCATAAAAAGAAAACACCTTGAAAGGGCTGGCTTTTACAGCGAGTCACTTTGGAAAAGCCCCAAAGTAACCAAAGGGCTCTTGCCCCTTTCGTTCGGTGCCTCGCCTAGGCTCGGCATGCCCTCGCTCCGGTCCTGCTCCGTGGGCCCGCCGCCATCGGCCATCCATGGCCGGGGGCGGCTAACCCGGCATCCATGCCGGGTTGCCCACTGCGCAGAACCTCCACTCGGCCTCCCGAGGGGGCGAGTACCGCAAAAGCAACGCGAGGCGGCCTACCGGCCGGCCTGTCTCTTCAAGCGTACGCATTCCCCTTTGGGAGCGAGCCTGCTCGCGAAAGACGTGAACGATAACGCGTGCTGTCTGAATGAACGAGGTGTCCGGACGTTTTTCGCGAGCAGGCTCGCTCCCACAGATACCGCGCTAGGCTTTGGCTTTGGCTTTGGCTTTGGCTTTGGCTTTGGCTTTGGCTTTGGCTTTGGCTTTGGCTTTGGCTTTGGCTTTGGCTTTGGCTTTGGCTTTGGCTTTGGCTTTGGCTTTTGATCTAGATCTGCCTGCCCCTTTCCCAGAGGCCGAACGCAGGCGTTGCGTAGGGGGCACCGCGGCAAGGATGCCGCGGTAGCCGCCCCCGGCCATGGATGGCCGATGGCGGCGGGCCCCCGGAGCAATGCCGGAGTGAGGGCATGCCGAGCCTAGGCGAGGCACCGAATGGCGGGGCAAAAGCGCTTTGGTTACTTTCGCGCTTTTCGAAAGTGACTCGCTGTAAAAGCGAAACCGTAATCAGCCATCACCGCAGAAACGGATATGTACCCACCAACCCAATCCCAACCTCAACCCCAATCCCAATCCCAATCCCAAACTTTCTCAGGCGAACAGCATTCCCATCCTCGTCCGCTTGTAAGAACCGCTTCACAGCGGCACTCTCTAACCCAAGAGCATGGACCTCAAGTCACCCGGATTTTCGCTGGAGAACTGCTGATGACCGATATTGATGCACGCTTGCGCGAGGATGTTCACCTGTTGGGTGAACTGTTGGGCAACACCATTCGTGAACAGTACGGGGACGGTTTTCTCGACAAGATCGAGCAGATCCGCAAAGGCGCCAAGGCCGACCGTCGCGGTTCGATGGACGCTGAACTGAGCGCCAGCCTCAACCAATTGAGCGAAGCAGAGTTGCTGCCGGTGGCGCGGGCGTTCAACCAGTTTCTCAACCTGGCCAATATCGCCGAGCAATATCAGCTGATACACCGTCGCGAAGAGTCACAGCCTGCGCCGTTCGAAGCGAGGGTGCTGCCGGAATTGCTCGCCCGCCTGAGTGCTGAAGGCCATGGTGCCGAATCCCTGGCCCGGCAACTGGGACGGCTGGAGATTGAGTTGGTCCTCACCGCGCACCCGACCGAAGTCGCGCGCCGCACGCTGATCCAGAAATACGACGCCATTGCCGCGCAACTGGCCGCCCAGGACCATCGCGACCTGACCACCGCCGAGCGCGAGCAGATCCAGACGAAGTTGCAGCGCCTGATCGCCGAAGCCTGGCACACCGAAGAAATCCGCCGCACCCGCCCAACCCCCGTGGATGAAGCCAAGTGGGGCTTTGCGGTGATCGAGCATTCGCTGTGGCAGGCGATCCCCAACTATTTGCGCAAGGCCGATAAAGCCCTGCATGACGCCACGGGCCTGCACCTCCCACTGGAGGCAGCGCCGATTCGCTTTGCCTCGTGGATGGGCGGCGACCGGGACGGCAACCCCAACGTGACCGCCGCCGTGACCCGTGAAGTCTTGCTGCTGGCGCGGTGGATGGCCGCGGACTTGTACTTGCGCGATGTCGATCACCTGGCGGCCGAGTTGTCGATGCAACAGGCCAGCGATGACTTGAAGGCCAAGGCCGGGGACAGCGCCGAACCTTACCGTGCGGTGCTTAAACAGCTGCGTGAACGCCTGCGCGCGACGCGTAACTGGGCTCACGCCTCCTTGACGCAGACCACCCCGGCACCCGCCGATGTGTTGCAAAACAACCGCGAGCTGCTTGATCCGTTGGAGCTGTGCTTCCACTCGCTGCATGAGTGCGGCATGGGCGTGATCGCTGATGGGCCGCTGCTCGATTGCCTGCGCCGGGCGGTGACGTTCGGGCTGTTCCTGGTACGGCTCGATGTGCGTCAGGACTCGACGCGACATACCGCGGCCATGACCGAGATCACCGATTACCTGGGCCTTGGGCGCTACGAGGACTGGAGCGAGGAAGAGCGCATCGCTTTCCTGATGCGCGAACTGAACAACCGCCGGCCGTTGTTGCCGGCGTACTTCAAGCCATCGGCCGACACCGCTGAGGTGCTGGCGACCTGCCGGGAAATCGCTGCAGCACCGAGCGCATCGCTCGGTTCGTATGTGATCTCCATGGCCGGCGCCGCTTCCGACGTGTTGGCCGTGCAGCTGCTGCTCAAAGAGTCCGGCGTGTTGCGGCCGATGCGCGTGGTGCCGCTGTTCGAGACGCTTGCCGACCTCGACAACGCCGGCCCGGTGATCGAAAAACTGCTGCTGTTGCCCGGTTATCGCTCGCGCCTGCAAGGGCCGCAGGAAGTGATGATCGGCTACTCGGATTCGGCCAAGGACGCCGGCACGACGGCGGCTGCCTGGGCGCAGTATCGGGCGCAGGAGCGCTTGGTCGACATCTGCCGCGAGCAACAAGTGGAACTGCTGTTGTTCCACGGTCGCGGTGGCACCGTGGGGCGCGGCGGCGGCCCGGCACACGCGGCGATTCTGTCGCAGCCACCGGGTTCGGTGGCAGGGCGTTTCCGTACCACCGAGCAGGGGGAAATGATTCGTTTCAAATTCGGCCTGCCGGACATTGCCGAGCAGAACCTCAATCTGTACCTGGCGGCGGTACTGGAAGCGACCTTGCTGCCACCGCCGCCACCAGAGCCTGCCTGGCGCAATCTGATGGACGAATTGGCCGCTGACGGTGTCAGCGCTTACCGCGCCGTGGTGCGGGAAAATCCGCAGTTCGTTGAGTATTTCCGCCAGTCCACTCCAGAGCAGGAACTGGGACGCTTGCCGCTGGGCAGTCGCCCGGCCAAGCGCCGCGCCGGCGGGATTGAAAGCCTGCGGGCGATCCCGTGGATCTTCGGTTGGACCCAGACGCGTCTGATGTTGCCGGCGTGGCTCGGCTGGGAAGCGGCGTTGAGCAAGGCGCTGGAGCGTGGCGAAGGCGAGCTGCTGGGGCAGATGCGCGAGCAGTGGCCGTTCTTCCGCACGCGCATCGATATGCTGGAAATGGTGTTGGCCAAGGCCGATGCCGATATCGCCCGGTCCTACGATGAGCGTTTGGTCGAGCCGGATCTGCTCCCTTTGGGTGCGCATTTACGCGACCTATTGTCGCAGGCCTGCTCGGTGGTCCTGGGGCTGACCGGTCAGTCGCAGCTACTGGCACATAGCCCAGCCACGCTTGAATTCATCCGCTTGCGCAACACTTACCTCGACCCTCTTCATCTATTGCAAGCTGAGTTGTTGGCGCGTTCGCGACAACAGGAAGTGGCGCAGGGCAGCCCGGTAGAACAAGCGCTGCTGGTGTCTGTGGCGGGGATTGCCGCCGGTTTGCGTAATACCGGCTAAGGTTTTCGTCGTGGGTCAAGGCACTCGACGCGAGTGTCGAGTTGCCTGTGGGCGAGGGGTTGAAAAGTGCTGCCAGGCGACAGTTAGTGATGGGGTTGCGACTAGGGTTACCCCGACGAAAGGCCACATCAGGCGCGGGTTTCTCCGACTTTCGGCGGCTTGTGTGGTCCGGGCCTGCTGTGTATCTTGATCAGCCTTTGACCGTTTGGGCGGTCACGACCCTTTTTTTGAGATTGGCCCCACGAGGCGAATCTGACGTTATCTATATAAAAAATTGAGGAGCACATCGATGCGCGTCATTCTGCTGGGAGCTCCCGGGGCCGGTAAAGGTACTCAGGCTAAGTTCATCACCGAAAAATTCGGCATTCCGCAAATCTCCACTGGCGACATGCTGCGTGCTGCGGTCAAGGCCGGCACCGAGCTGGGCCTGATCGCCAAGAGCGTCATGGACAGCGGTGGTCTGGTCTCCGATGACCTGATCATCAACCTGGTCAAGGAACGCATCAGCCAGTCTGATTGCGCCAACGGTTTCCTGTTCGACGGTTTCCCGCGCACCATTCCTCAGGCTGAAGCCCTGGTGAAAGCCGGCGTCGAGCTGGACCACGTGTTGGAAATCGACGTTAAAGACGAAGACATCGTTCAGCGAATCGCTGGCCGTCGTGTTCACGAGGCCAGCGGCCGCGTGTACCACATCGTCTACAACCCGCCAAAAATTGCCGGTAAAGACGACATCACCGGCGACGAGCTGGTGCAGCGCAAAGACGACACTGAAGAAACCGTGCGTCATCGCCTGTCGGTCTACCACGCCCAGACCGAGCCTCTGGTGAAGTTTTACCAGGAGCTGTCCGTCGCTCAAGGCAAACCGAAGTACAGCCACGTCGAAGGTGTTGGCTCGGTTGAAGCGATCACCGGCAAAGTGCTTGAAGCACTGCGCTAAAAAAACGCTTCATCTTCTACGGCCCGCTTGCGGGCCGTAGTTGTTTATACTGGCGCACTTTTTCTGACCTCTCTTACGGAAACATCGATGAGCACCTTGCTGGCCCTGGACACCGCGACTGAAGCTTGCTCCGTTGCCTTGCTGCATGACGGCAAAGTCACGAGCCATTACGAGGTGATCCCGCGCCTGCATGCGCAGAAGCTGCTGCCGATGATTCAGCAGTTGCTGGCGAATGCCGGGACCACCCTGCAAGCGGTCGATGCAATTGCTTTCGGACGGGGTCCGGGGGCGTTCACCGGCGTGCGGATCGCCATCGGCGTGGTGCAGGGGCTGGCGTTTGCGCTGGATCGCCCGGTGTTGCCGGTGTCGAACCTGGCCGTGCTGGCGCAGCGGGCCTATCGCGAACATGGCGTGAGCCAGGTCGCGGCCGCCATTGATGCGCGCATGGACGAAGTGTATTGGGGTTGCTACCGCGAAACGGCGGGGGAGATGCGGTTGGTCGGCAATGAAGCGGTGCTGCCGCCGGAAGTGGCCGCGTTGCCGGCTGACGCCAGTGGTGAGTGGTTTGGCGCTGGCACTGGCTGGGGTTATGCCGAGCGCATCGCCGTCAGCCTGACCGGGCAGGATGCGGGCATGTTGCCTCACGCTGAAGATCTGCTGACCCTGGCACGTTTTGCCTGGGTGCGGGGTGAGGCGATTGTGGCTGATGAGGCTCAGCCGGTGTACTTGCGCGATAAAGTGGCGACGCCCAAAGCACGTTAAATCTTGATACCGAGTTGCCCCCTTCGCGAGCAAGCCCGCTCCCACATGGTCTCCGCTGACCCCTGTGGGAGCGGGCTTGCTCGCGAAGGCAATTTACGAAACGCAGCCAATCGTCGTTTTATATCCCCAGCTTTTAAACCTTTTCCATTTTCTGTGTTCTAGTTATCACTCGGCGGTTTGCGAAGCGGGCCATGTGCCACTAAGCTGCCATCATTGATACCGGACATGTACTCATGCGTATAGACGGCGTTCCCTCTCAGTCCTACCCCATCAAGCGCAAGCCTCGCAAAGGCCCTGTGGCGGATGACGACTATGTCGATATCGACGGCGAGCTGGAAATTCCATCCGAAGAGCAAATGGCCGCCCGCGCAGCCAAAGCCTCTGCGCAACGCTTGAGTAATCTCCCCGCCCGTCAACAAGACATGCTTTATCACCGCGCCATGAGCAGCAGTGTCGCGAAGGCCCTGGCCAGCTACCTGAGCACCGCCGGTTTTGTCGATTGGGATTCGGATGTGCTGGGCCTCGATCTGTACATCTGATGCAGTTGCCTTACTACCTGGGCTGTCCGTCCTGGAGTGAAAACGCCTGGCGCGACTACCTGTATCCGCAAGACGCAAAACCCTCCGAATTTCTGAGTCTCTATTCCCAAGTGTTTAACGCCGTGGAAGGCAATACGACCTTCTACGCGAGCCCGGCTGCGACCACCGTGCAGCGTTGGGCCGAGACCATGCCCGAACACTTTCGCTTCACTGCCAAGTTCCCCGGCGACATCAGCCACAGCGGTGACCTGCGCGAACAATTGACCGCTGCCGACACCTTCCTGCAATTGCTCAGCCCCCTGGGTGAACGGGTTTCACCGCTGTGGCTGCAACTGTCCAAAAGTTTTACGCCGCAGCGACTGTCGGAGCTTGCCGGTTTTATTGATGCGGTGGACCGGCCTCTGGCGGTTGAAGTGCGGCATGACGAGTTCTTCGCCAAGGGCGATGCCGAGAGAATGCTCAATCGCCTGCTACTGGATCGCGGTGTCGAGCGTATCTGCCTCGATCCCCGCGCGCTGTTCAGCTGCACATCGACCGATCCTTCTGTCCTTCACGCCCAATCGAAAAAGCCCAGGGTGCCGCCTCGTCCGGCCGCCTTCACGCAATGCCCGCAGGTGCGCTTCATCGGCCATCCGCAGCTTGAGGCCAACGACCCGTTCCTGGTGCCATGGGTCGAGAAAATCGCCGTGTGGATCGAGGAGGGCCGTACGCCCTATATCTTCCTGCACACCGCCGATAACCTGCTGGCCGCCAAACTGGCGCAACGTTTTCACGCAAAACTGATGCTGCGTTTGCCTGGCCTGCCGCCGCTGTCTGAGCTATACAGAGAGCCCGCTGCCGAGCAACTTGGTCTGCTCTGAAGCGGATTCCCTGCCCTTTTCAGGAGCCTGCCAAATGGATGCGCAAACCCTTCGAGCCCAAGCGTTCAAAGCACTGCACGAACGCGCGGGGGCTTTTGTCATTCCCAATCCGTGGGACGCCGGCTCGGCGAAAATGCTCGCCAGCCTTGGTTTCGAAGCGCTGGCGACCACCAGTGCCGGATACGCCTTTTCCAACGCCCGCCCCGATGGCGCACTGACGCTGGATGACACCCTGGCAAACGTTCGGGCGATTGTTGCGGCAACTGATCTGCCCGTCGCCGTCGATCTGGAAAACGGCTTCGCTGACGATCCAGCCGAATGCGCGCAGAGTATTTTGCGTGCGGCAGAGGCCGGTGCGGTCGGCGGCTCTATCGAAGATGCCACCGGCCGTGAAGAAGCGCCGATCTACTGCTTCGAGCACGCCGTCGCGCGCATCGAGGCTGCCGTGGCAGCCGCTCGCAGCTTGCCGTTTCCCTTTATGTTGACCGCTCGCGCGGAGAACTTTCTGCACGGCAATCCTGATCTCGCCGATACCATTCGCCGCTTGCAGGCGTTTGCCGAGGCGGGTGCCGACGTGCTTTATGCGCCAGGGCTGCGCAGCGCTGAAGACGTGTTGGCGGTGGTCCGTGCCGTGGCGCCGAAACCGGTCAATGTGTTGATGTCCGGCGGACTGAAATTGACGGTCGAGCAGTTGAGCGAAATGGGCGTCAAACGCATCAGCGTCGGTTCGGCGCTGGCCTTGGCCGCCTATGGCGAGTTTTTCCGCGCTGCCGAAGAGATCAAGACGTCGGGCACCTTCGGATTCACGTCGCGTTCCATGCCGTACGCCCAGGCCAATCAATTGTTCAAAGGCTGACGATGCGATTTCGGTTGTGGGTGTGTCGCTGAGGTTTAAGCGGCGATGCGCAGGTTTTGCAGGACGATCGGGCGAGCCCAGCCATTATCGAAGTCGAGTTGTTTCTGTTGCTCCACCAGTTCTTCGGGCGAGAACGGGGGGAATGGCTTGTCCAGCAGATCGAGTTCGAATTCGGCGATTGGCAGGTGCAGCGGACGCGGTTGTGGCGCTGGAGCTGCTTGCGGTACAGGCTGACCTGCGGTGAGCACGATCGGGCGGACCCAGCGGCTTTCGAAGTCCTGTTGCTTCTGTTGAGCGACGATTTCCTGTGCCGGGAACGGTGGGAAAGGTTTGTCGGCCAGCTCCATTTCGAACTCGGCAATCGGCAGGAACAGTGGCTCGGGCGGGCGGACCTCGGTTTCTTTCACGTCGCATTCGCGCTGGGAAATGATGTGCGCCAGCAGTTCGCTGCCAATGGTGGGTTCGACCGGGCTGTCGAGATCGACCGGTGGAAAGTTGAGAGAAGCCGGTACGACATCGCCCGACTGATCGGCCAGGGCCTGGGCAAAGAAATCCTGCCACAGGTGACTGACGCCGCTCAGTGCTTGGGAGTTTCGTAGACCAAAATCGCCGTGTCGCGAAATGTAGCCTATCGATGTGCGTTGAATGTCTGACATTTCTCTCGGTCGACGCTCAGCTCTGGCAAAATGCTCGATAGTTTTGTTATCGGCCGTTTTTGCCGATCATTAATTTTTTGAGCGTGTTTTCTCATGATTGAGCAACCTGCGGCCTGCCGCATCCACGTCGAGGCCCTGGCC
This sequence comes from Pseudomonas sp. BF-B-26, assembly GCF_019956495.1. NCBI lineage: Bacteria > Pseudomonadati > Pseudomonadota > Gammaproteobacteria > Pseudomonadales > Pseudomonadaceae > Pseudomonas > Pseudomonas sp. BF-B-26. The sequence continues at coordinate 8,452 of NZ_JAHBDP010000085.1, forward strand.
GCGACTTTTCAGCCACAGGCCGAGCAATGGGCCGAGCGCCTGGGTTTGCCGATGCAGGTGGATGACGGTGAGTTTGCCTTGCAGGTCGGCGACCAGGGTTTGCAGCTGCAGCAACTGGGCCCAGACGCACCGGGGCCGGTGCGGGTGGACTTTGTCGAGGGCGGTGCGGCCCATCGTCGCTTGTACGGCGGCGGCAGCGGTCAGATGATCGCCAAGGCTGTCGGGGTAGCCCAAGGCGTGCGTCCGCGCGTGCTGGATGCCACGGCGGGGCTGGGCAAAGATGCGTTCGTGCTGGCGAGCCTGGGCTGCGAGATGAGCCTGATCGAGCGTCAGCCGCTGATTGGCGCGTTGCTTGAAGATGGCCTGGCACGCGGCGCGGAAGACTTTGAGGTGGCGCCGATCGTGGCGCGGATGCGCTTGCTCAAGGGCAATTCGATCGAGGTGATGCGCAATTGGGAAGGCGAGCCGCCGCAGGTGATCTACCTCGACCCGATGTTCCCCCATCGTGAGAAAACGGCTTTGGTGAAGAAGGAAATGCGCCTGTTCCGGCCGCTGGTAGGCGATGACCCGGATGCGCCTGCACTGCTCGCAGCGGCGTTGGCGTTGGCCAGCCACCGGGTGGTGGTCAAGCGCCCGCGCAAGGCGCCCTGCATCGAAGGACCGAAGCCGAGTCATGCGCTGGACGGTAAATCCAGCCGGTATGACATTTATCCGAAGAAAGCGCTGAAGCCTTAAGACCGCGTCGCGCCCTTCGCGAGCAAGCCCGCTCCCACATTTGACCGAGTCTTCTCAAGGGAACGCAGTCAAATGTGGGAGCGGGCTTGCTCGCGAAGGCGTCCGCCCAAACACTGCAAAATGATCAGGCTGACTCTGGTCGATACGCCCGCATAAACAACTCCACCACTTCCTGCACATGGCTCTCGGCCGCATCCCCGGTCAGCGGCTCGCCGCAGCCATAAAGCAGCCTGAAATTCCCCGCCCCCTTGAGCAGGCAGAAGAAATGCTCGGCCGCATTGCGCGGTTTGTCGATGCTCAAGGCGCCGCTGTGATCAACCTTGGTCAGCAACCGCTCCATGCCCTGCAGCATGCGCTCAGGCCCGGCCTCGAAGAAGATCAGCGAGAGTTTCGGGTCCTGACTGCCCAGCGTCATCATCAGCCGGTGCAGGTTGACCGATTCGTCGCTGTTGATCAGCAGATGAAAACCGCGCGCGATGTTCAACAGCACCGTCTCTATGGCAATGCCGTCCGGCAATTCGAAAAACAGCGTCGGCAATTGCTCTTCGCACTTGGCCATCACGGCGGCGGAGAACAGCGTCTCCTTGTCGTTGAAATGGCTGTAGACCGTCAACTTCGACACACCGGCCTCGGCCGCGACGGCGTCCATGCTGGTACTCGCATAACCCTTGCTCAAAAACAGAATTTTCGCCGCCTCGAGGATCGCCTGGCGCTTGGCCAGATCCTTGGGACGGCCAGGGCCGTTGGGTACTGAAAGATTGTTAGGCATATGCGCTTTTAATACTGGACTGGTGAGTTTGCTATTAATAACATACCGCCCAGTATAATTATTCCAAGCACCATTAGCGAAAGGTCCTTCACCATGTTCCGCTATGCCTTGCCCCTCGCGTTGCCAGTCAGTCTGGCGTTTTTATTGTCTGCGTGCGGTCACGAAGAGGCGCCCCAAGTCACCGTTCGCCCGGCCATGGTCGTGCAGCCAGAGCCTTCGGCTCAGGCGATAGAAAGTTTTCCCGGTGAAGTCCGCGCACGGTATGAGCCGGACCTGGCGTTTCGCATTGGCGGTAAAGTCAGTCGACGACTGGTCGAAGAGGGGCAGCGGGTCAAGGCCGACCAACCTTTGGCGGAGCTCGATCCTCAGGACGTGCGCCTGCAACTGGAAGCCACCCGTGCCCAGGTCGCTGCTGCCGAGGCCAACCTGAACCTGGTCCGCGCCGAACGTGATCGCTACAAGACCCTGATGGACCGTCAGATGGTCAGCCGTTCGCAGTACGACAATGCCGAAAACCTTTACCGATCCGGTGAAGCACGCCTCAAGCAAATCAAAGCCGAATTCAACGTCTCGACCAATCAGGCCAGTTACGCCGTGCTGCGTGCGCCGCAGGATGGGGTGGTGGCTAAACGCGCGGTTGAAGTCGGGCAAGTGGTGGCGGCGGGGCAAACCGTATTTACCCTCGCCACCGATGGCGAACGCGAAGTGTTGATCAGCTTGCCGGAGCAGAGCTTTGGCCGCTTCAAGGTTGGTCAGCCAGTGTCGGTGGAACTCTGGACCCAACCCGACCAACGTTTCGCCGGGCGCATCCGTGAGCTGTCGCCCGCTGCCGATCCAAAATCGCGCACCTTTGCCGCCCGTATCTCCTTCACCGCCGGCAAGGTTCCCGCTGAACTCGGCCAGAGTGCCCGGGTGTTCGTTCAGACCTCCGATGTGGTGCCGCTGTCGGTGCCGCTTTCCGCGCTGACCGCAGAAAACGGCGCGACCTACGTCTGGGTCGTCAATGCCAACAACACCCTGAAGAAAACCCCGGTGCGGGTCGGTGCCTTCGGCGAGAAAACCGTACCGGTTCTCGAAGGACTGAACGCCAGCGATTGGGTGGTGGCCGCTGGCGTCCATGTGCTGCTTGAAGGGCAGCAGGTGCGTCCGGTGGATCGCTCCAACCGTGTGGTCAATCTGGCGGGCAAGGAGTAATCCCCGATGGGTTTCAATCTTTCCGAATGGGCGCTGCGTAATCGCCAGATCGTACTGTTCCTGATGCTCTTGCTGGCCATTGTCGGCGCACTGTCCTACACCAAGCTCGGCCAAAGTGAAGACCCGCCGTTCACCTTCAAGGCCATGGTGATTCGGACCAACTGGCCGGGGGCCACGGCGCAGGAAGTGTCGCGTCAGGTCACCGAGCGTATTGAAAAGAAACTGATGGAAACCGGCGAGTACGAACGCATCGTTTCGTTCTCCCGTCCGGGCGAATCCCAAGTGACGTTCGTTGCCCGTGATTCCATGCACTCGGTGGAAATCCCGGACCTCTGGTACCAGGTTCGCAAGAAGATCAGCGACATTCGTCAAACCCTGCCACCGGGCATCCAGGGGCCATTTTTCAATGATGAGTTCGGCACGACGTTTGGCAATATCTACGCCCTGACCGGCGAAGGTTTTGATTACGCGGTGCTCAAGGACTACGCCGACCGCGTGCAGATTCAGCTGCAACGGGTCAAGGATGTGGGCAAGGTCGATTTGCTCGGGTTACAGGACGAGAAGATCTGGATCGAACTCTCCAACGTCAAACTCGCCACCCTCGGCCTGCCTTTGTCGGCGGTGCAGCAGGCCCTTGAAGAGCAGAACGCGGTGTCCACCGCCGGGTTCTTCGAGACCTCCAGCGAGCGATTGCAGCTACGCGTCTCGGGGAATTTTCAGACGGTCGAAGAGATCAAGAACTTCCCGATCCGCGTCGGTGATCGCACCTTCCGGATCGCCGATGTGGCGGATGTGCGTCGCGGTTTCAACGATCCGCCAGCGCCGAGCATGCGCTTCATGGCGGAAAACGCCATCGGTCTGGCCGTGGCCATGAAGGACGGTGGCGACATTCTGGTGCTGGGCAAGGCACTGGAAATCGAGTTTGACCGGATCCAGAAAAACCTTCCTGCCGGTATGCAGTTGCGCAAGGTCTCCGATCAGCCCGCCGCGGTGAAAAGCAGTGTCGGTGAATTTGTTCAGGTGCTGGTGGAAGCGCTGGCAATCGTCCTGCTGGTGAGTTTCTTCTCCCTCGGCGTGCGCACCGGCATGGTGGTCGCGCTGGCGATTCCTTTGGTATTGGCGATGACATTCGCCTGCATGTATTACCTGGGAATCGGCCTGCACAAGATTTCCCTCGGTGCATTGGTACTGGCGCTGGGTTTGTTGGTGGACGACGCAATCATCGCCGTGGAAATGATGGCGATCAAAATGGAGCAAGGCTTCGACCGGATCAAGGCGGCCAGTTTCGCCTGGACCAGCACCGCATTCCCGATGCTCACCGGTACGCTGATCACCGCTGCCGGCTTCCTGCCGATTGCCACTGCGCAATCGGGTACCGGCGAATACACTCGCTCGATCTTCCAGGTGGTGACCATCGCGTTGCTGGCCTCGTGGGTGGCCGCTGTGGTGTTTGTGCCTTATCTGGGGGAGAAACTCTTGCCGGATCTGGCGAAGATTCATGCCGCCAAACATGGCACCGGCGGCGGCCAGCCCGACCCTTACGGCACGCCGTTCTATCAGCGCGTCAGACGCCTGGTGGAGTGGTGCGTACGGCGGCGCAAGACGGTCATTGTCCTGACGGTCGTGTTGTTTATCGGTTCTGTCATCCTGTTTCGCTTCGTGCCGCAACAGTTCTTCCCGGCATCGGGTCGTCTGGAATTGATGGTCGATCTGAAACTGGCCGAAGGCGCCTCGTTGAGCAACACCCGCGATGAGGTCAAACGCCTCGAAGCACTGCTCAAGGATCACGCCGGTATCGACAACTATGTCGCGTACGTCGGCACCGGTTCGCCACGTTTTTACCTGCCGCTGGATCAACAACTTCCTGCCGCGAGCTTCGCGCAGTTTGTCGTCCTGGCCAAAACCATCGAAGAGCGCGAAACCCTGCGCACCTGGCTGATCGAAGCCCTCAAGGAACAATTCCCGGCCCTGCGTGCGCGGGTGACACGTCTGGAGAACGGGCCACCGGTGGGTTATCCGATGCAGTTCCGGGTCACCGGTGAGCACATCGAGGAAGTCCGCGCGCTGGCCCGTAAAGTCGCGGCCAAGGTTCGCGAGAACCCGCACGTGGTCAACGTCCATCTGGATTGGGAAGAACCGAGCAAAGTCGTGTATCTGAACGTCGATCAGGACCGCGCCCGGGCGCTTGGCGTGAGCACTGCGAACCTGTCGAAGTTCCTGCAAAGTTCTCTGACCGGTTCGAGTGTCAGCCAGTACCGTGAAGACAACGAGTTGATCGAGATTCTGTTGCGCGGCACGTTGCACGAACGCACTGAACTGTCATTGCTGCCAAGCCTGGCGGTGCCAACTGACAATGGCCGCAGTGTTGCACTGTCGCAAATTGCGACCCTGGAATACGGCTTCGAAGAAGGCATCATCTGGCACCGCAACCGCTTGCCGAACGTAACGGTCCGCGCTGACATCTACGGCAAGGAACAACCGGCGACGCTGGTGCAGCAGATCATGCCGACCCTCGATCCGATTCGCGCCGAACTGCCGGACGGGTATTTGCTGGAGGTTGGTGGCACGGTAGAAGACTCGGCTCGCGGGCAGAATTCGGTGAAGGCCGGTGTGCCGCTTTTCATCGTGGTGGTGCTGACGTTACTGATGCTGCAACTGCGCAGTTTCTCACGCACGGTGATGGTGTTTCTGACGGCGCCTTTGGGGTTGATCGGTGTGACCTTGTTCCTGATGGTGTTCCGTCAGCCATTTGGTTTCGTCGCCATGCTCGGCACCATCGCGCTGTCCGGGATGATCATGCGTAACTCGGTGATTCTGGTGGACCAGATCGAGCAGGATATCGCTTCCGGGCTCAAGCCTTGGCAGGCGATTATTGAAGCCACGGTGCGGCGCTTCCGGCCGATTGTATTGACTGCACTCGCGGCGGTGCTGGCGATGATTCCGCTGTCGCGCAGCGTGTTTTTCGGGCCGATGGCGGTGGCGATCATGGGCGGGTTGATTGTCGCGACGGCGCTGACGTTGCTGTTTCTGCCGGCGCTGTATGCGGCGTGGTTCCGAATCAAAAAGGACCCAGCCTGACCTCTGTAGGAGCAAAGCTTGCTCGCGATGCAGGCGCCTCGGTCCAAATGGCAGACCGAGGTGCAGCCATCGCGAGCAAGCTTTGCTCCTACAGTTTTTGAAGAGCGTGGGAACGATTAGCAGGAGAGAGTACTAGAGGGTACCAAACACCTTCTTCGCCAAACTGGTGGCTGCCGCCGCAGGATTCTGGCGAATGGTTTCTTCCTGTTTACCAATCATTTCGAACAACCCGTTCAACGCCTGCTCGGTCACGTAGCTTTCGATGTTGGCGCTCTTCGCATCCACTACACCCATCGTCGCGGCTTGCCCGGCGAACGAGTTGTACTGTTTGGCCAGGCCCACCTGGTCGGTGGCTTGCTTGACGATTGGCAGGAACTTGACGCGGATCTGTTCGCGGCTGGTTTTGCTCAGGTACTGAGTGGCCGAGTCCTTGCCGCCGCTGAGAATACCCTTGGCGTCCTCCACGCTCATCTTCTTCACCGCGTCCACCAGGATCGGCTGGGCTTGCGTCACGGCGGTTTCAGCCGCTTTGTTCATGCTGGTTTCCAGCTGGTCGACCTGGTCGCCCATGCCGAACTGCTTCATCTTGCTGGCGACTTTGCCCAGTTTGCCCGGCAATTCGATTTTCACATCCGGGTTGTTGCTGAAGCCGCCCGGCGTGCCCAGTTGTTTCACAGCCAGTTGCGCACCTTGAGTCAGGGCATCCTTGAGGCCTCCGGTGGCGTCTTGTTGTGACAGGTCGTTGAGCGACAGCGCCAGGGCGCTGGCGGAGATCATCAAGCCTGCGCACAGGCTGGCGAAGCGAAGGGTAGGGCGGAACATGGCGGCTTCCTTGTTCAAAATAGAGAATTAGCGGGCGGCGTCGACGCGGATTTTCAGTGGCTGCGGATCGCTGCCATCCAGTTGCACGGCGTGATGTTCGGTGGTGATAAACATCAGTTCGCCGTTCACTTCTATCCGTGCGCTGACCGAATAACGATGGCCCGGTTTGACCTGCGCTGGATCGTAACTCAGATGAAAGGGTAGCGGCACCTGGCCTTTGACCGGGCCTTTCTGTTCGTCGAGGATCACGGCGGGTGCGTCGGCGAGGGACACGTCCTGCAGGCTGACGCTCAATGTGGCGCTCGGCGGCAGGGCGATGCGTTGCAGGTAGAAAACTTGGCCATTGAGGCTGGTTTTAGCGGTGGGTTGTATTGATTGGCAGGCAGCGAGTAAAGCCGTAAGCCCTAGAAGCGAGAGTTTTTTCATGAGTTGAATCCCTGTCGTTGGCGCCCGAAGTAGACGAACGCCAACAGCAATTTAACGGATTTTTCCGGTGGTTTCTCCCTATGAATCTTTTGATGGGCGCTTTTTTCAGGTTCTACCAAAGGGTTTCAATACAACGGATCCTGGATATACCGTAATTGCATTGTGGTATTCATTTTCAGTGGCTGCCAGCGTATAGCGTTTACCAGGTACGACAGTGTCCGGATCGTATTCCAGGTAAAACGCCTCCGCCATTTTTTCGCTGATATGTATTTGCGTCAGTTGTGCAGCCGTATCGTCGTGCTCGTGGGCGACAACGGTTACAGCGTGTTCAGGTTGTACCGCCCGAGGCTCCTGTGCCTGGAGATAGAGGCGACCGATAGGGCTAAGGTGTAGGGTTTGCCGGTGCGGTACTCGGTGGACGATCACGAAGTAGTCCAGGTCAATCAGCAGTGGAACGCCGTTGTGGGTCATGCTGACGGTGACCAGGTATTTAACGCTGACATCGGAATAGTTGTGTGCAAAGTAAAAATTCCAGCGCCCACTGTGCAGTACGGGCTCACGGGATTGCGCCACTTTGATGGGGGTGGAAGAGTTTGCGGTATGCACGCTTATATAAGTTTCGCCTTCGCCACCGCTGGGCGGAAGATAGTCTTCAGGCAAACTAAAGGTGAGGGTGACGTATGGGGTGGTGTTTTCTAATGGGTTCATCGCGATATCCGTATCGGGATTAGTTGTAGAGGGCTTCTATTAATTCATAACTGGGTGATTATAAGAACATCCTTGTTCTTATAATCGTTGTCAGAAAGTTACCGCTAATCGCAACTAAACTTGATCCGCCGCATCTTCACTGCGATGCAACGCGACCTGACGGATCGACAAGCGAATCTCCGCCGGCAACACTCGCTTGGCCGCACCTTCGGCCAGTTCGCCGAGCAGTTCGTGATAGCTCAGCTTGCCGGCCTCGTCGCGCTTGAGCACGTCGAGGTCGAGCAGGGTCTGGATGAAGTGGCGGAACAGGCTCTTGTCGAAAAACTCCGGGGCGTTGAGGCCATGGAGGATCGACAGGCGTTGGGCCATGACCGTGCACAAGTCTTCCAGCTCTTCGGCGCTGATGCTGTTCTGACCGCTGTTGAGCAGCAGCGAGACCGTCATGTAGAAGCGTTGCAGGGTCTGGGCGATGCTCTTCGACAGCAGGGTCAGCAGCACGAAATGCCGAGAGCTCGGCGCCGGGCGCAGGTAGACGTCGTTCTCGAAACGCAGCAGACCTTGCTCGACGAAGGCTTCGAGCCATTGATCGATCACCGCATCCAATTCGTCCAGCGACCAGCGAATGAACAGCTCCGATTGCAGGTACGGATACAGCGCGCGGGTGTAGCGCAGGATCTGTTCGCGACTCATGCGCGAGGCGCTCTGGAAGAAACTCGCCAGCAGAGCGGGCAGGGCGAAGATGTGCAAAACGTTGTTGCGGTAGTAGGTCATCAGGACGGCGTTCTGCTCGTCCAGATACAGAATCTTGCCCAGGGCATCGCTCTGCTCGGACAGCAGATCCATGTCCTTCACATGCTCGATCAACGCTCGGCCGTCACCTTCCGGCAGGGTCGTGTGCGGCGAGTACGGGACCTTGCGCAACAGCGCCAGGTACAGATCGAGCACCCGTGCCATGGCGCGATCGTCCAGCGCGAGACGGCTGGTGGACAGCAGCGCCAGCGCCACGAGATTGACCGGGTTGATCGCCGCGGCTTCGTTCAGGTGCTGCGCGACTTTCTCGCCGAGGCGGTTGGTGGTTTCGTTGAGCCAGGCCGGTTTGAACTGCGGACCGAGTTCCTGTTGACGCCAGTCCGGCTGCTCGCTGTCGAGGAATTCCGCCAGTTTGATCGGCTCGCCGAAGTTCACCGCGACCTGGCCGAAACGCTGCTTGAGGGCGCCGATGACTTTGAAAATGTCGAAAATCGATTCTTTCTTCTTGGTCGCCCCACGCAGTTCGCCAAGGTAGGTCCGGCCTTCCAGCACACGCTCATAGCCGATGTAGACCGGGATGAAAACGATCGGCATCCGCGATGAACGCAGGAAGCTGCGCAGGGTGATCGCCAGCATCCCGGTTTTCGGTTGCAGCATGCGCCCAGTGCGCGAACGGCCACCCTCGACGAAGTACTCCACCGGGAAGCCTTTAGTGAACAGGGTGTGCAGGTACTCGTTGAACACCGAGGTGTAGAGCGGGTTGCCCTTGAAGGTGCGGCGCATGAAGAACGCACCGCCGCGTCGCAGCAGGCCGCCGATTCCCGGCATGTTGAGGTTGATCCCGGCGGCGATGTGCGGCGGGGTCAGGCCATTGCGGAACAGCAGATAGGACAGCAGCAGGTAGTCGATGTGGCTACGGTGGCAGGGTACGTAAATCACTTCGTAACCCGGTGCGACCTTTTGCACGCCTTCGATGTTGTTGACCTTGATACCGTCGTAGATCTTGTTCCAGAACCAGCTCAACACCACTTCCATGAAGCGGATTGCGGTGTAGGTGTAGTCGGAGGCGATCTCGTTGCCATAGCGTAGGGCCTGGGCCTTGGCTTTCTCCGGGGAGATGTTTTCACGCTCGGCTTCATCGAGGATCGCTTGCTTGACCAAGGGCTGATTGAGCAGGCCTTTGACCAGGTTGCGACGGTGGGAAATGTCCGGACCGATCACCGCCGCTTTCAGGTTGCGGAAGTGCACCCGCAGAATTCGCTGGGCCATGCGCACGGTGCGCTCGTGGCCCTTGTTGTGGTCGATCAGCTCGCGCAAATGGATCGGCGCTGAGAACTGAACGCGGGTTTTGCGCCCCAGCACAATGATGCTCAGCAACCGACGCAGACGCCCGGTGACCGCCCAACTGTCGGCGAAGAGCAGTTTCCACGGGCTCGACTCGCTGTCCGGCGACTGGCCCCAGAACACGCTGACCGGAATGATCTGCGCATCTTCGGCGGCGTTCTGGCTCAGGGCACTGACCAGGCGGGTCAGGGTCGGCGGCGCGCCGCGTTTGTCCTGGCGGCCGAGCCAATCGGGTTCTGGCGTCAGGTAAAAGAACGCGGCGGGTTCCTCAAGCGTACCTACCGAGACCGGCAACACCGGGCGCGGCAGGCCGGCCTTGCTGCATTCGGTATCGACCACGGCCAGGTCGGTCAGCGAAGGGTTTTGCAGGACGTAGAACACCGGGCGGCTGCGGTCGAGGTTGAGGGTGAACGACGACTGATTGATCGTCTCCGAGCGAACCCAGAGGTACAACAGTCGACGCAGGGTGCCAAACACAAGACGGCGGAACGGGGAGCGGGTCATACGGCTTCTGCATGAGTGGAAAAAACCGAGCAAATGCTCGGGCGGTCGTAGGGGGCGTTCTCAATGAGTTTTCACGCCGCGTTGTCGCCTTAAAGCGGGCCAGGCAAGGCGCAGGCCGCGGGGAATGGTTGTTCCCTTTCCAAGGCCTGCAACGCAGCCTGGCCCGCTTTAAGGCACAACCCGAAGGGCCGGGCCTGCTGTTGTGCAGGGCTGCGTTGCTCGAAGCTTATTTGGAATGACCAAACCACGCTTCTCGCGCCTTGCCCTGCACAACAGCAGACCCGGCGCGGCGTGAAAACTCATTGAGAACGCCCCCTAGTGTGCCGTATTCGCCGAAAATCGGCAAAAAAGCGGCTAAGTAAAGTGAGTTGAGAGTTTTGGCGGCTGTCATATACTCGGCCGTTCAAAATAAAAACAAGGGGGTACTGACATGGCAACGCGCGAAACCGGCAATGTGAAGTGGTTCAACGACGCCAAGGGCTACGGCTTCATTCAGCGCGAGGATGGAGTGGACGTGTTCGTGCACTACCGCGCGATCCGCGGCGAGGGGCATCGCTCGCTGGCGGAAGGCCAGCAGGTGGAATACGGCGTGGTGACTGGCGAGAAAGGCTTGCAGGCTGAAGACGTTGTAGGCTTGTAAACCCGCTCTTCAGATCACCCAAAACAACTGTGGGAGTGAGCCTGCTCGCGATAGCTGACTGACATTCAACATTGATGTTGACTGAAAGGGCCTCATCGCGAGCAGGCTCGCTCCCACAGGTTTTGTGTACAGCTTTTAGACTGTTTTCCAGGTGATCTCTTCTTCACCATCCGCGCTGATGCGCATCCAGCGATCGGCGGTCTCCTCACCTTCTTCCTCGACCCAGCTACCCGGTGCGCAACGCACTTCGACGTTCAGCGCGGCAAACGCTGCGCGGGCGCAGGCGATGTCGTCTTCCCACGGGGTCTGGTCGCTGTCCAGGAACAGGCTGTTCCATTTGCCCACGGCTTTCGGCAGCCAGGTGACCGACACGTTGCCGGCCTTGCACTTGTAGGTCTGGCCTTTCTGGACCCAGTCGGTGCATGGGCCCAAAGCAGTGCCGAGCCAGGCCGCGACGGCCTTGTAGTCGACGTCGGCGTCTTTCAGGTAAATCTCGATATCGGGTTGGCGCATGGATGTCCTCACTGCGGGTCTGAAAAATCCATTCGCGGATTTAGCCGGCCTAAGGCAAATGCCGAAGACCAAAAAATTAAGAATTATTGAAGTACGAAGTAATCGTAGCGCATTGAAACAGTGACCTCGAACGGCTCGACCTGTTCGATAACCGCCGCCCGGCGTTCAGCACTGGCGCGCCAGCCGTGGGGTGTCATGGCCAACAGGTCTGCACGGTCCTGACCCTTTTCCAGCGTCAGTTTGAATTCCAGGGTTTCACTGTGCTGCAGCGCCATGCCTTCCGGCACCAAAGCCAGATGCTTGTCGTCGGTGTATTCACGCACTTCGTCGTACAGACGCTCGCGCAATTCCATCAGATGGCCGCTGGTCGGCCCGACTTTCATCAAACCGCCGCCGGGGCTGAGCAGGCGTTTGGCTTCCTCCCAGTCCAGCGGGCTGAAGACGCTGGCGAGAAACTGGCAGCTGCCGGAGGCCAACGGCACCCGCGCCATGCTGGCGATCAACCAGGTCAGCTGCGGGTTGCGTTTGCAGGCGCGTTTAACGGCTTCCCGGGAGATGTCCAGCGCGTAACCGTCGGCCTTCGGCAATGCCTCGGCGATTTGCGCGGTGTAGTAACCCTCGCCACAACCGATGTCCAGCCAGCGCTGCGGGGCGTACTGAGCGGCCAGTTCTGCCAGTCGCTTGGCCACCGGCGCGTAATGGCCGGCGTTCAAGAAATCGCGGCGGGCTTCGACCATCGCCAGGTTATCCCCAGGGTCGCGGCTGTTCTTGTGCTGCACCGGCAACAGGTTCAGGTAACCCTGACGCGCACGGTCGAAACGATGCCCGGCGGGGCAGGCCACGCCGTTGTCCACCGCGTTCAGCGGTTCACTGCAGATCGGGCAGGCGAGCATCAGGCGAGCAACTTGATCAGGGTCTGGTAGTAGATTTCGGTCAGCACATCGAGGTCGGCAGCCAGTACACGCTCGTTGACCTGGTGGATCGTTGCGTTGACCGGGCCCAGTTCAACCACCTGAGTACCCATGGTCGCGATGAAGCGCCCGTCGGAGGTGCCGCCGCTGGTGGACGCTTTGGTTTCACGACCGGTGATGTCCTTGATGCTCGACGCAACGGCATCCAGCAATGCACCCGGTTCGGTGAGGAACGGCAGGCCGGACAGCGCCCAGTCGATGTGCCAGTCCAGGCCATGCTTGTCGAGAATGTCAGCGACGCGCTTTTGCAGGCCTTCCACGGTGGATTCGGTGGAGAAGCGGAAGTTGAACACCGCTACCAGATCACCCGGAATCACGTTGGTCGCGCCGGTGCCGGAGTTCACGTTGGAGATCTGGAAGCTGGTCGGCGGGAAGAAATCGTTGCCGTGGTCCCAGTGCTCGGCGGCCAGTTCGGCCAGTGCCGGGGCGGCGAGGTGGATCGGGTTTTTCGCCAGGTGCGGATACGCCACGTGGCCTTGCACGCCGCGCACGGTCAGTTTGGCACCGAGGGAGCCGCGACGGCCGTTCTTGACCACGTCGCCCACCAGGGTGGTGCTCGACGGTTCGCCGACGATGCACCAGTCCAGACGCTCCTTACGGGCGGCAAGGCGTTCGATCACAGCTTTGGTGCCGTGGTGCGCCGGGCCTTCTTCGTCGCTGGTGATCAGGAAAGCGACCTTGCCCTTGTGATCCGGGTAGTCGGCGACGAAACGCTCGGCCGCCACGGTCATGGAGGCGAGGCTGCCTTTCATGTCTGCCGCGCCACGGCCGCAGAGCATGCCGTGTTCATCGATCACCGCGTTGAACGGATCGATCTGCCAGGCGGTCACCGGGCCGGTCGGCACCACGTCGGTGTGGCCGGCGAAGCACAGTACCGGGCCGTCGTGTTTACCGTGGGTCGCCCAGAAGTTATCCACATCTTCGATGCGCATGGGTTCCAGCATAAAACCGGCATCGCCCAGGCGCTGCATCATCTGCTTCTGGCAATCGGCGTCGACCGGCGTCACGGACGGACGGCGGATCAGGTCGATGGCGAGTTGAAGGGTCGGCGAAAGGTCGGCGTGGGCCGTCATGGGAAACTCCGAAAACATGAAATATGGGCGCGGACTAAATGTGGGAGCGGGCTTGCTCGCGAATGCGGTGTGTCAGTCAGCATAAAAGTTGATTGTTACACCGCATTCGCGAGCAAGCCCGCTCCCACAGGTTTCGAGTACGGTCAGAAAGACCGTATATCACGCCAAGCCCTGCAAAATGGCGGTTATCTTAAAGCAAAACGGCGGCCATTGGCCGCCGTTTAGTGCATCTGGAACGATTTAGACCGCCGGAGCCGTCTCGCCCTCGACCGCCGGTTTCGGCAGCGAAGACAAGAACGCCATGATCAGCGCCGCCAGGTACGGCAGCGACTGCACGAGCAACATGGTCACCCAGAAGCGCATGTCGTTGCTCGGCATGCCGTTCACCACGAAAATCCCCAGCGCCGCGCTCCACAACAGCAGCATGATGAACATTTCTTCGCGAGCTTCCGAAATCGCCACCCAGAAGCCGTGGTTATCGGCGTTTTTCGGGGTGCGGAAGAACGGAATGCTGCTGGTGAAGAAACCGTACAGCACCGCTTTGGCGATGGTGTGCGACAACGCCAGACCGGCCAGTGCCGCGCAGAATGCATCCTTCAGGTTGACCCCGACCGCACGGCGGTACAGGAAGATGATCTTGCCAACCTTGAACACGAACAGCGCCAATGGCGGGATCGCGAAAATCAACAACGGTGGATCGACCCGTTGCGGCACGATGATCATCGCCGCCGACCACAACAGGGCGCCCACGGTGAAGAAGATGTTCATGCCATCCGCCACCCACGGCAACCAGCCCGCGAGGAAGTGGTAACGCTGGCCACGGGTCAGCTCGGTGTCCTTGCCGCGCAGCAAACTGGCGGTGTGACGCTTGATGATCTGAATCGCACCGTAAGCCCAGCGGAAACGCTGTTTCTTGAAGTCGATAAAGGTATCGGGCATCAGGCCTTTGCCGTAGCTGGTGTGGTAATACGCCGCTGACAAGCCTTTCTCGAACACGCGCAGACCCAACTCGGCGTCTTCACAAATGCACCAGTCAGCCCAGCCCAGTTCCTCGAGCACCGAGCGCCGGGTCATGGTCATGGTGCCGTGCTGAATGATCGCGTCACGGTCGTTACGGGTAACCATGCCGATGTGGAAGAAGCCTTTGTATTCCGCGTAGCAGAGCTTCTTGAAGGTGCTTTCGTTCTGGTCGCGGTAATCCTGCGGTGACTGCACCACGGCGATTTTCGGGTCGGCGAAGTGCGGCACCATGTGCTTGAGCCAGTTCGGGTCGACGCAGTAGTCCGAGTCGATCACCGCAATCACTTCGGCATCCTTGGCGGTGTGCGGAATCAGGTAATTCAGCGCGCCACCCTTGAAGCCGGCCAATGGCGCGACGTGGAAGAACTTGAAGCGCGGGCCGAGGGTTTCGCAATAATCGCGCACCGGTTCCCAGACCGCCGGGTCCTTGGTGTTGTTGTCGATGATCAGGACTTCGAAGTCCGGATAGTCGAGGTTGGCCAGGGCGTTGAGGGTCTGTTTGACCATCTCCGGTGGCTCGTTGTAGCAAGGTACGTGAATCGAGACTTTCGGTCGGTAGTCCGAATCGCCCACCACCGGCAGGAATTCACGCCGGCGTTTGTGGGTCCAGACCGCTTCCGCCAGCTCATGCGCCTCGGTCAGCAACACGATAAACACCCCGAGTGCGCCGAGGGCAAGCAAGAAGCCTACCGTCAGGCTGAACCAGGTGCTGTATTGCTGGCTGTAGTCGTAACCGATCCATACCAGCACCGAACCGCAGAGGAACGCGATGAAGGTCAGGAAGGTGCGGCCGCGTTGACGCAAGGCCGAGCCGTCGATCATCAGCAGGGTCAGGGACAGCAGAGCCAACACCACCGAACCGATGGCCAGCACGCGCCATTGCGGGATCGCGACGACCGGGCCTTCAAAGTTGAATTTCTGCTGGCGCGCGGCGTTGAAAACGCCCCAGTAAGCGCCCACGGAACCTTCGTCACTGGCCTTCCACGGTTGGTCAAAGGCTTCGATCACGAAGTAGTTGAAGCCCTGGCGATTGAGCTTGTTGACCAAGGTCCGCAGATAAATCGCCTGGTCTGCCGGCGACGCGTCGGCGCCACCACGCATACGGCCGTTGCTCGGCCAGCCGACTTCCGACAGCAGCAGCGGTTTTTTCGGGAACATCTTTTTCAGGTCACGGGCGCGGTCGAGTACGAACTGCCCGGACTGTTCCATCGGAACATGTTCCCAGTACGGCAGGATGTGGGCGGCGATCAGGTCGACGTGCTTGGCCAGGCTCGGGTTTTCTTCCCAGACGTGCCATTGCTCGGAGGTCGTCACCGGTACTTTCACTGCCGCGCGGACGCGATCAAGGATCACGCTCAGTTCGGCGGCGGTAATTTCCTTACGGAAGATCGCCTCGTTACCCACCACCACGCGGACCACGCTGCGGGAGGTATTGGCCAGGTCGATGGCGCGCAGGATTTCACGCTCGTTGCGCTCAAGGTCCGGGCTGATCCAGATACCCAGCGTCACGCGCAAACCGAATTCTTCGGCGAGCCTGGGAATATCACCCAGGCTGCCATCGACCGAGTAAGTACGGATGTTGTCCGTCAGCTTGCTCATGATCTCCAGATCGCGACGCATTTCATCGTCGGTCGGGTATTGCTCTTTTTGTGGGTACTGCCCTTGCTGGAACGGCGAGTACGAAAAGCCGGAGATCTGTTCAGGCCAGTTGGGGGCGGTGACCGGGCGATTGATCAGCGCCCAGAAGCCGGTAAACAAGGCTGCGATGGCGAGCACCACGACCAGGTTGAGTCCAAATTTACGCGATGACATAGCTATTTCAGGTTCCAGGGGCTGCTGAACGAAGGAACGGTCGGCGGCCGATTGCCAAGAGGCTGGGGGCGCGCATCCTACACCGGGCGTTCACTGACCGTACAGCGGACAGGGAAATGCCGGACGTTGGGCACTCCAACTCGGTTTAAGTTCTTCCGTTGGACCTTGTAGGTTAAATCTTGGTTCTGTGTAGGCTGATTAAAGAGGTAAAGACGCCCGTTCATAGCCCAAAGATGCTCTTGGCCGCTGACGGCCCTATAATGCGCGCCGGTTTTTGGGGTAATGGTCATGAGTACAGAAGATCCGCGGTTTGCAGGCATCGCCCGTTTGTATGGCATCGACGGCCTGGAGCGTTTGCGCGCGGCCCACGTGGCGATCGTCGGCGTCGGTGGCGTCGGTTCCTGGGCGGCGGAAGCCGTCGCCCGTTGTGGCGTGGGCGAGATTTCGCTGTTTGACCTGGACGACGTCTGCGTCAGCAACGCCAACCGTCAGTTGCACGCGCTGGACAGCACCGTCGGCAAACCCAAGGTTGACGTGATGGCCGAGCGCCTGCGCGGGATCAACCCGGACTGCACCGTGCACGCGGTGGCGGACTTCGTCACCCGCGAGACCATGGCCGAATACATCACGCCGAACATCGACTGCGTCATTGATTGCATCGACAGCGTGAATGCCAAGGCGGCGCTGATTGCCTGGTGCAAGCGCCGCAAGATCCAGATCATCACCACCGGCGGTGCGGGCGGGCAGATTGATCCGACGTTGATTCAGGTGTGCGATTTGAACCGGACCTTCAATGATCCGTTGGCTTCGAAAGTGCGCTCGACCTTGCGCCGGGATTACAACTTCTCACGCACCGTGACCCGCCATTACAGCGTGCCGTGCGTGTTTTCCACCGAGCAACTGCGCTACCCGAAACCGGATGGCAGCATTTGCTTGCAGAAGAGTTTTGTCGGTGATGGTGTAAAGCTCGACTGCGCCGGAGGGTTTGGTGCGGTGATGATGGTGACGGCGACGTTTGGCATGGTCGCGGCGACCAAGGCTGTGGATAAGATTGTGGCCGGGGTGCGGCGACCGGCGGATCGGGTCAAGCCTGAGGTTTAAGTTGTTGCTGATGGCGCCTTCGCGAGCAAGCCCGCTCCCACATTCGACCGAGTTCTCTCAGGGGAACACAATTAAATGTGGGAGCGGGCTTGCTCGCGAAGGCGATTAACCAGCCAACTCATTCATCCGCTGGAGCACGGCATTGAGGCCATTACTGCGTGATGGGGATAACTGTCTGCTCAGTCCAAGCTGATTAAACCAATCCGGCAAATCCACCTGCTGCAACTCAACCGCCGACAACCCGTTCACCCGCGCCAGCAACAACGCCACCAACCCGCGAATCAATCGTGCATCGCTGCTCGCGGCAAACTGCCAGTGACCGTCATCCAGCGCACCCACCAACCACACCTGGCTTTCACAGCCGTGCACCCGGTTGGCTTCGACTTTATCGACATCGCTCAAAGCGGGCAGACGGTCGCCCCATTGCATCAACAGCCGCGCCCGTTGTTCCCAACCGGCAGCATTCTGAAAAACCTCCAGCGCCGCAACCGCATCGGCAGGCACGTTCATCGCAACAACTCCAGCGCCTGATCCAGCGCTTCAAAGAACCGTTCCAAATCTTCGGAATCGTTGTACAGCGCCAACGACACCCGAATCGCCCCGGCCAATTCAAAGCTTTTCAGCAACGGCATGGCGCAGTGATGACCGGCGCGTACCGCGATCCCTTGTTCGGTCAGCAAATGCGCCAAATCAGAGTTATGCACACCCTCGACGACAAAACTGGCAAGCGCCAGTTGCGGCTTGCCCAGCAACCGAATGCCGCTGCGCGCTTCGAGGCCTTTGAGCAAATAGTCATGCAGCGCTGCTTCATGGGCGCAAACCGCGTCCTGATCGAGCCCCGCAAGATAATCCAGCGTCGCCCCCAGACCAATCACACCGGCAATCGGCGGCGTACCCGCCTCAAAACCCAGTGGCGCCGGGCGGAACCGTGCGCTGTGATAATCCGCATCCAGCACCATTTCGCCGCCGAATTGCCAGTGGCGCAGTTGCTCAAGCGCTTCATTGCGACCGAACAGCACGCCCAGTCCATCGGGGCCGTAGAGCTTGTGGCTGGAAAACACATAGAAGTCGCAACCCAGCCCCTGCACGTCGTGCCGGCCATGCACCACGCCTTGGGCGCCATCGACCACGGTCAGCGCGTCATGCGCCTTGGCCATCGTCAAGAGGGCGGGCAACGGCTGCCAGGCGCCGAGCACGTTGGACAGCTGACTGACCGCCAGCAAGCGGGTTCGCGGACCGATCAACTGCGTGGCAGCATCAAGGTCGATCAAGCCGTCGGCGTCCAGTGGCAGGATCACCAGCTTCAGGTCACGACGGTGGGCCAGTTGCTGCCATGGCAACAGGTTGGCGTGATGCTCCAGGGCGCTGATGACAACTTCATCGCCCGGATTGAAAAGATGTTCCAGGCCATAAGCCAGGAGGTTCAGCGCAGATGTTGCGCCGTGGGTAAAGATGATCTGCCCGCAATCGCCGGCATTGAGCCAATGGGCGACTTTGCTGCGGCTGGCCTCGAACGCTTGGGTGGCGTGGGCGCCGGGCAGGTGTTGCGCCCGATGCACGTTAGCCGCGCCGTTGGCGTAGTAATGCGCCAGGGCATCCAGCAGGGCTTGAGGTTTTTGCGTGGTGGCGGCGTTGTCCAGATACGTCTGGTCTTGCCGTTGCAATGCGGCGATGGCCGGAAAATCGGCGCGCCAGGGAGAGGCAATCATCATGCTATCGAGCCCTGTTAAACATGGGCGGGTGTACGCCTGAACCTGTGGGAGCGGGCTTGCTCGCGAAGGCGTCCTTGAGGTCGCCAAAAGCTTCGCGAGCAAGCCCGCTCCCACAGTTGATCGGTTGGGTTGCTGCAGCAATCAGTTGTGAGCGTGCAGCGCTTCGTTCAGTTCGATGGCCGATTTGTGGGTTTTGCATTCCACGGCACCGGTCTCCGAATTGCGACGGAACAGCAGGTCAGGTTGACCGGCCAGTTCACGGGCCTTCACGACTTTGACCAGTTTGTTGTTTTCGTCCAGCAGTGCCACTTTGGTACCCGCGGTCACGTACAGGCCCGACTCAACGGTGTTGCGATCGCCCAATGGAATGCCGATACCGGCGTTCGCGCCGATCAGGCAGCCTTCGCCAACCTTGATCACGATGTTGCCGCCGCCCGACAGGGTGCCCATGGTCGAGCAACCGCCGCCCAGGTCCGAACCCTTGCCGACGAATACGCCAGCGGAAACGCGGCCTTCGATCATGCCCGGGCCTTCGGTGCCAGCGTTGAAGTTGACGAAACCTTCGTGCATCACGGTGGTGCCTTCGCCGACGTAGGCGCCCAGACGAATACGTGCCGCGTCAGCGATACGCACGCCGGCCGGAACCACGTAGTCGGTCATTTTCGGGAACTTGTCCACCGAGAACACTTCCAGCAGCTCGCCACGCAGACGGGCTTCCAGTTGATGCTCGGCCAGTTCGGCCAGGTCGATTGCGCCCTGGCTGGTCCATGCCACGTTCGGCAGCAACGGGAATACACCCGCCAGGTTCAGGCCGTGCGGCTTGACCAGGCGATGGGACAGCAGGTGCAGCTTGAGGTAGGCCTCAGGGGTGGAGGTCAACTGAGCGTCTTCGGCCAGAATGGTCGCGACCAGCGGCTTGTGGCTCTCGGCCAGACGGGTCAGCAAGGCAGCCTGGGCAGCGTCGACACTTTTCAGGGCCTCAGCCAGTTGCGAAGCCTGAGCGGTAGTGAACGCGATGGCCTGATTGCCTTCGGTGTAGCCCAGAACCGGTGCGATGGTAGCGACGAGTTCGGCCGAAGGGTTGAGCAGCGGCTGAGCGTAAAACACTTCCAGCCATGCGCCTTGACGGTTTTGAGTGCCGACACCAAAGGCCAGGCTGAACAGGGTAGTGGACATGTTGATACCTCTAACAAAATGGAACGGGCTGCCTTACTTGAGCGCTGCCGCGTAGATATCTGGCTTGAAGCCAATCAGGGTTCGGTCACCGAGATCAAGCACCGGGCGCTTGATCATCGAGGGTTGTGCGAGCATCAGTTCGATGGCTTTCGGCTGGTCGAGATCGGTTTTGCGTTCGTCGTCGAGCTTGCGAAAGGTCGTGCCTGCACGGTTCAACACCACTTGCCAACCGTGCTCGTCGCACCATTGGGTCAGGTGTTCACGGTCGATTCCGACCGCTTTGTAATCATGGAAGTCATAACTGACAGCGTGTTCATCGAGCCAGGTGCGCGCCTTTTTCATGGTGTCGCAGGCTTTGATGCCGAAAAGGTGCAACGTTTTGCTTGAAACGGTCAAGGAATTGCCCCCTTTGCAGGTGCTGAAAATAAAAGGTGACGGATTATGCCATGACCGGACGGTTTCGCGTCGGTCGTGGTCGGGTTTGTCTGTGGGTCATGGCGATCAGCTATTGCGTGCGACATTGGAGCAACGGCCCGCCCGCAGTCTAAGCGGCTAATGTGGCATTCAATGCTGTCGATTGTCTGGGAACCGCACTTTATGCAAATCGCCTGCATGGCCTTGCCGCAGTTGCTGCGCGGCATCGTCGGGGCCGTCTATAGACGCGGTCTTGAGGTGCGTCCGTTTGCCCACAGCCAATATAAGAGTGCCCGCACTGCGTTGCACAGTGCGGGCAGGGATATTTACTTGTTTCGGATAATAAATTCGCGAATTCTCTTGGCCGCTTCTACACATTCGGCCAGCGGCGCGACCAGTGCCAATCGCACGCGTCCGGCTCCCGGATTGAAGCCATCAACTTCGCGAGACAGATAAGATCCGGGCACCACGGTCACGTGTTCTTCAACGAACAGATCACGGCAGAACGCCTCATCATCGCCTTCAACATTCGGCCACAAATAGAAACCGCCGTCCGGACGCTGCACATCCATCACCGGGCTGAGGATTTCCAGCACCGCATCGTACTTCTCGCGATACAGCGCACGGTTGGCGCGCACGTGCACTTCGTCATCCCATGCAGCAACGCTGGCCAGTTGGGTCTGAACCGGCATCGCGCAGCCGTGGTAGGTGCGGTACAGCAGGAAGCCCTTGAGGATGTCGGCGTCACCGGCAACAAAACCGGAGCGCAGACCTGGCAGGTTGGAACGCTTGGACAGGCTGTGGAACACCACGCAGCGCTTGAAGTCCTTGCGGCCCAGTTCCACGCAGGCGCTGAGCAGGCCGGCCGGCGGGGTTTGTTCGTCGAAGTACAGTTCGCTGTAGCACTCGTCGGCGGCGATCACGAAGTCGTATTCGTCGGCGAGGGCGATCAGTTTTTTCAGGGTTTCAACCGGGATCAATGCGCCGGTCGGGTTGCCTGGCGAGCACAGGAACAGGATCTGGCAGCGTTTCCAGATGTCTGGGGAAACGGCGTCGAAATCCGGGTTGAAGCCGTTTTCGTCCAGGCACGGCAGGTAATGCGGCTTGGCTCCGGCGAGGAACGCGGCGCCTTCGTAGATTTGATAGAACGGGTTAGGGCTGACCACCAGGGCATCGTCGCCACGATTGACCACAGTCTGGGTGAACGCGAACAGCGCTTCACGAGTGCCGTTGACCGGCAGCACATTGCGCGCCGGGTCGAGCCAGCCGTGCGGAACGCTGAAACGACGTTCGCACCACGCGGCGATGGCTTCACGCAGAGCCGGAATGCCGAGGGTGGTCGGGTACACGGCCATCTTATCCAGATTGCTTGCCAGGGCTTCGGCGACAAAGCTCGGCGAACGGTGTTTCGGCTCACCAATGGACAGCGCAATGGCGCGCTTGTCCGGGTTTGGCGTGACGCTGCCGAGCAGGGCGCGGAGCTTCTCGAACGGGTAGGGCTGCAACTGGTTCAGAGCGTTGTTCATGGGGGCCTCATCTAATGTGGGGGCGAGCCCGTGTGGCGAGGGGATTTATCCCCGTTCGGCTGCGAAGCAGTCGTAAACCTGCTTTAACTTTGAAATGCCGGGGCCGCTCCGCAGCCCAGCGGGGATAAATCCCCTCACCACATGGTTCGCTCCCACAGGGGGAAAATTTGTTAATTCAGATGCTGATGCGCGACAGTTTGATATCGGGTTCGTTACTGACGGTCAGCTGTTCGACGATTGCATCCTGCAAGCGGCTGCACAGCAATGGGTCGGACAACGGCTGGTTGTTCGCGTCGGTGATGAAGAACACGTCTTCCACGCGCTCGCCCAAGGTGGCGATCTTGGCGTTCTGCAGCGACAAGTCGAACTCCAGGAAGATCGTGCCGATGCGTGCCAGCAGGCCCGGGCGGTCGGGGGCGCTGAGCTCCAGCACCGTTACCGGACGCTGGGCGTCGTTGTGGATCGTCACCTGTGGCGCAAACGCGAAATGCTTGAGCTGGCGCGGTACCCGACGCTGAATGATGGTCGGGTAGTCGTCCGGGTTGCGCAGGGCCTCGGTCAGGCCTTCGCGAATCTGTTTGACCCGCGCCGGGTTATCACCGATCGAGTCGCCGTCGGTGTCGAGCACGATGTAGGTGTCGAGGGTGAACTGGCTGCTGGAGGTGATGACCCGGGCGTCGTGAATGTTCAGGTTGAGCTGGTCCATCGCGGCCACGGTCACGGCGAAGAAGTCGTGCTGATCCGGCGCATAGATAAAGATCTGCGTGCCGCCTTCGAACTCGCGCTGGGTGGTTTCCTTGATCAGCACCAACGGCCCGCCGTCGGCCGGCTGCTGGAGGATCGCGTCGCTGTGCCAGGCCACGTCGCCGGCGGTGTGGCGCAGGAAGTAGTCATCACCCAATTGCGCCCACAATTGCTCGACATCGTCAGGATCGGTGCCGCCGCGTACCAGAATGTCCAGCGCTGCGCTCTGGGTCTGGCGAATCTGCTCTTCGCGGTCCACCGGGTTTTCCAGGCCGCGACGCAAGGCACGCTTGGTCTCGGTGTAGAGCTGGCGCAGCAGGCTGGCGCGCCAGGAATTCCACAGCGTCGGGTTGGTGGCGTTGATGTCGGCGACCGTCAGCACGTACAGATAATCGAGGTGGGTTTCGTCGCCGACGATCTGCGCGAAATCGTGGATGACCTGCGGGTCGGACAAGTCCTTGCGCTGGGCGGTGGTCGACATCAGCAAGTGGTTCTGCACCAGCCAGACGATCAGGCGGCTGTCCCACACCGGCAATTGGTGGCGCTGGCAAAAGGCTTCGGCATCCACGGCGCCGATTTCCGAGTGATCACCATGCCGGCCCTTGCCGATGTCGTGGTACAGGCCAGCCAGGTAGATCAGCTCGGGTTTGGGCAGCTTGCCCATGAGCTTGCTGGCCAGCGGGAATTTTTCCGACACCTGGGTGTACTGCAACTTACGCAGATGTTTGATCAGGTTCAGGGTGTGAGCATCGACCGTATAGATGTGAAACAGGTCGTGCTGCATCTGCCCGACGATGAAGCCGAACTCCGGCAAGTAGCGCCCGAGGATGCCGTAACGGTTCATCCGTCGCAGGTTTCGGTGGATGCCGATCTTGCACTTGAACAGCTCGATAAACAGGCTGGTATTGCGGATGTCGTTGCGGAAATCATCGTCGATCAGATGACGGTTTTCTCGCAGCAGGCGAATGGTGTCGGCGCGCACGCCTTTGATTTCCGGCTGCTGAGCCATCAATACGAAGATTTCCAGCATGGCGAACGGTGTGCGGCGGAACACGTTGTCGTTGCGCGCCTCGATGTAACCGTCGTGCAGCTGGAATCGCGAGTTGATCGGCTGCGGCGGCGCTTCGTCTTCCGGTGCGAGGATGACTTCCTCGAAGTGCTGGATGATCAGGTCGCTGAGCTGGGCAATGCTCATGACCACCCGGTAATACTGCTGCATGAAGTTTTCAATGGCTTGCTTGGCGTCATCGCCTTTGAAGCCCAGCAGCCCGGCAATGGTGCGCTGGTGATCAAACAGCAAGCGGTCTTCGGAACGGCCGGCGAGCATGTGCAGGGCGTAACGAACCTTCCACAGGAATTCCTGGGAGGAGGCCAGGAGGGCGTTTTCGCTCTCGACCAGGAAACCTTCGCCGGCCAGGGCCCGCAGGTTCAGGGTGCCGTACTCGCGACGGGCCACCCACAGAATCGTCTGAATATCCCG
Organism: Pseudomonas sp. BF-B-26; assembly: GCF_019956495.1. Lineage (NCBI taxonomy): Bacteria > Pseudomonadati > Pseudomonadota > Gammaproteobacteria > Pseudomonadales > Pseudomonadaceae > Pseudomonas > Pseudomonas sp. BF-B-26. The sequence goes on from NZ_JAHBDP010000085.1 coordinate 32,964, forward strand.
TAGGCCGCCGGGCGAGCCTTTGACGTTGGGTTCCAGGTTGTATTCGGTGTCGTTGTACTTGTGGTGGCGGGCCTTCTGCTCGGCGCGTTTGGCCAGGAAGAAGTCCTTGCTCGGCCACATGTGCGCGGTGCTGGTCACGTCCAGCATGCGCTGGCGCAAGCGCTCGGGGCCGCAGATGGTACGGCTTTCCATCAGGTTGGTGACGACCGTCAGGTCGGCGCGGGCCTCCTGGACGCATTCGTCCACCGAGCGAACGCTCTGGCCCACTTCAAGACCGATGTCCCACAACAGCGTCAGAAAACGCTCGATGGAATCTCGGAAAACTTCGTGATCGGCACTGTCCAGCAGGATCAGCAAATCGATGTCGGAATAAGGGTGCAACTCACCGCGACCGTAGCCGCCGACCGCGACCAGCGCGATGTCGGCGTCTTCGCTCCAATCGAACTGCTCCCAGGCCTTTTGCAGGATGTTATCGACGAACCAGGCGCGATCCTCGATCAACCGGCGAATGTCGCGGCCGCTGCGAAAGCGCTCGTCGAGCACCTCGCGGGCCTGGCGAATCGCTTTCTTGAAGGCCGCGATCGGGCTTGCCTTCAGGGCCAGTTCAGCCTGGAACTGGCCACGGTCGAAGAGTTCGGGATCCACCTGCGGCATCGATTGGCTTTCCTGTCTATAAGGCTGAGGAGCTGCGCGCCCGGATCAGGCCGAAACGCGCGGGATGGTGTCGTCGGCGCGCAGGGTGAAGATCTCGTAACCGGTTTCGGTTACCAGAAGGGTGTGTTCCCACTGTGCCGACAGCTTGCGGTCCTTGGTGATTGCGGTCCAGCCGTCGCCCAATACCTTGGTGTCGGCCTTACCCTGGTTGATCATCGGCTCGATGGTGAACGTCATGCCGGCTTTCAGCTCCATGCCGGTGCCAGCGCGGCCGTAGTGCAGGATCTGCGGCTCTTCGTGAAATACCTTGCCGATGCCGTGACCGCAGAACTCGCGAACCACGGAAAAGCCGTTCTTTTCAGCGTGCTTCTGGATCACTTCACCGATGTCGCCCAGGCGGCAGCCGGGTTTGACGATTTCGATGGCCTTGTACATGCATTCCTGGGTGACCTGCGACAGGCGCTCGGCCCAGACCGGCACGGTGCCGACGTGGAACATGCGGCTGGTGTCGCCGTGGTAGCCGTCCTTGATGACGGTGACGTCGATGTTCAGCGTGTCGCCATCTTTCAGCGGCTTCTCGTTCGGGATGCCGTGGCAGACCACATGGTTGATCGAGGTGCAGATCGACTTCGGAAAGCCCTTGTAGTTGAGCGGGGCAGGGATGGCTTTCTGCTCATTGACGATATAGTCGTGGCAGATGCGGTCCAGTTCTTCAGTGGTAATGCCCGGCTTGACATGTTCGGCAATCATTTCCAGCACATCGGCGGCCAGTTTGCCGGCGATGCGCATTTTTGCGATGTCCTCTGGGGTTTTGAGGGTGACGGTCATACTGGCTCTCTCTGCGCTCGATGGCGCCTTCTAAAACGAAATGGGCGTTGCGCGATCGATCTTCGCGGCCCTTAAAAACGCGATTCTAACAGACGAGCAGCGCAAATCTGAGCCTCTGTGCATCGCTTCTCCTTATAGAATGGCGCATTCTTGGAGGATTCCAAGGGCTGGAACCAAAGCACGCGCCGGGATTTAACAATCCGGGTTCCGTTTTTTTCTGCCTTGTGATATAAAATGCGCCGCTTTCCGGGGATCCCCTGAAAAGCCTAAATCCACACACGTGTCGACACGATGACCTGGGTGCCTTCAGCTGATGCTGCTGGTTGGTCATTGGGATACGTGGAGGCCAAACCCGACTTATTAAGGAACTATCATGTCCCAAGTCAACATGCGCGATATGCTGAAGGCCGGTGTGCACTTCGGTCACCAGACCCGTTACTGGAACCCGAAAATGGGTAAGTACATTTTCGGCGCGCGTAACAAGATCCACATCATCAACCTTGAAAAAACCCTGCCAATGTTCAACGAAGCTCTGACTTTCGTAGAGCGCCTGGCCCAGGGCAAAAACAAGATTCTGTTCGTCGGCACCAAGCGTTCCGCTGGCAAGATCGTTGCTGAAGAAGCAGCACGTTGCGGTTCGCCGTACGTCGATCACCGCTGGTTGGGCGGCATGCTGACCAACTTCAAAACCATCCGTGCTTCCATCAAGCGTCTGCGTGACCTTGAAGTACAAGCCGAAGACGGTACTTTCGCCAAGCTGACCAAGAAAGAAGCGCTGATGCGCACTCGCGATCTTGAGAAGCTCGATCGTTCCCTGGGTGGTATCAAGGATATGGGCGGTCTGCCAGACGCACTGTTCGTTATCGACGTTGATCACGAGCGCATCGCGATCACCGAAGCCAACAAGCTGGGCATCCCGGTTATCGGCGTAGTCGATACCAACAGCAGCCCGGAAGGCGTTGACTACATCATCCCAGGCAACGATGACGCAATCCGCGCTATCCAGCTGTACATGGGTTCGATGGCTGACGCTGTTATCCGCGGTCGCAACCACGTTGCTGGCGGCACCGAGCAGTTCGTTGAAGAAGCTCCGGTAGCAGCAGCTGAGTAATTGACGCCCAGGCGTTGACTCAGTAAGCAAAAAGGGGGCTTGGCCCCCTTTTTGCCACCTCGAAAACCGTTTGTCGGCAGCGCAGTTACAGCCTTTGTAACCTGCTGCAGCCAGCAAGGGTGGTTCGGGAAGAATTGATCGCCCGTTCGATCGGGTGGAATGGTTGAAAACCTATCCAAGAGGAATTTTGAAATGGCAGAGATTACTGCAGCGTTGGTCAAAGAACTGCGCGAGCGTACTGGCGAAGGCATGATGGACTGCAAAAAGGCCTTGACCAAGGCTGGCGGCGACATCGAAAAAGCCATTGATGACATGCGTGCTTCGGGCGCCATCAAGGCTGCCAAGAAAGCTGGCAACGTTGCCGCTGAAGGCGCGATCGCTCTGAAGGAAGACGGTAAAACCGCCGTTCTGCTGGAAGTGAACTCGCAGACCGACTTCCTGGCTCTGCAGGACGACTTCAAGGCATTTGTTGCTGGCAGCGTTGAAAAAGCGTTCGCTGACAAACTGACTGACGTCGCTCCGCTGATCGAAGCTCAAGAAGCTGATCGCCTGGTTCTGGTCGGCAAGGTTGGCGAAAACGTCAACATCCGTCGCCTGGCTCGCGTTGAAGGTGATGTTGTTGGTGGTTACCTGCACGGCAACAAGATCGGTGTTGCGGTTGTTCTGAAAGGCGGCACCGTTGAGCTGGCCAAGGATATCGCTATGCACGTAGCGGCCACCAACCCTGAATTCCTGCTGCCATCGGAAGTTTCCGCTGAAGCGGTCGAGCGTGAGAAAGGCGTGTTCCTGACCCTCAACGCTGACAAGATCGCTGGCAAGCCAGAAAACATCGTTGAAAACATGGTCAAAGGTCGTATCAGCAAGTTCCTGGCTGAAGCGAGCCTGGTTGAGCAGGCGTTCGTCAAGAACCCTGAAATCAAGGTTGGCGAACTGGCCAAGAAAGCCGGTGCTGAAATCGTTTCTTTCACCTACTTCAAAGTAGGCGAAGGCATCGAGAAGCCGGTCGACAACTTCGCTGAAGAAGTTGCTGCCCAGCTGGCTGCCGCCAAGCAATAAGACGGTTTTTTAACTGTCGCCCTGAAGAGGCTGCCCGCTCACGCGCGCAGCCTCTTTTCAGATGGGGCACCAATTTTTAATTGGTTTCCTTTTGGAACTGGCTTACAAAGCCATGTTCCGATGGCGCTGAAGCAGTGCCAAGTTAGAGTGAACGCCAGCTGTAAACAGCTCGCAAAGAATTTTTAAAATACGCCGCAGGAGAGATTCGCAATGGCTCAGCAGGGCAGTGGTTATCAGGCTCGCTATAAACGCATTCTACTCAAGCTTAGCGGCGAGGCCCTGATGGGCTCGGAAGAGTTCGGGATCGATCCGAAAGTTCTGGATCGCATGGCGCTGGAAGTCGGTCAACTGGTCGGCATCGGTGTTCAGGTCGGTCTGGTGATCGGCGGCGGCAACCTGTTTCGTGGTGCAGCGCTGAGCGCGGCCGGCATGGATCGGGTTACCGGCGACCACATGGGCATGCTGGCCACTGTGATGAACGCCCTGGCCATGCGCGATGCGCTGGAACGTGCCAATATCTCGGCCATCGTGATGTCGGCCATTTCCATGGTTGGCGTAACCGATCACTATGATCGCCGCAAAGCCATGCGCCACTTGAACGCCAAGGACGTCGTGATTTTCGCGGCCGGTACCGGCAATCCGTTCTTCACCACGGATTCGGCAGCGTGCTTGCGTGCAATCGAAATCGATGCCGATGTCGTGCTCAAGGCGACCAAGGTCGATGGCGTCTACACCGCTGACCCATTCAAAGACCCGCATGCCGAGAAGTTCGATCATCTGACGTACGATGAAGTGCTGGATCGCAAGCTGGGCGTGATGGATCTGACCGCTATTTGCCTGTGCCGCGACCACAAGATGCCGTTGCGCGTATTTAACATGAACAAGCCCGGCGCCCTGCTGAATATCGTGCACGGCGGCGCTGAAGGGACCCTGATCGAGGAAGGCCAACAATGATCAACGAAATCAAGAAAGACGCTAAAGAGCGTATGCAGAAATCCGTCGAGTCGCTGATGCACAACTTCGGCCGTATTCGTACTGGCCAGGCGCATCCAAGCATTCTTGAAGGTGTGATGGTGCCGTATTACGGTTCCGACACTCCGATCAAGCAGGTAGCGAACATCACCGTCAAAGACGCCCGTACCCTGCAAGTTGTTGCCTTTGAGCGCAACATGCTCGGTGCTGTCGACAAGGCCATCGGTAGCGCGGGTCTGAACCTCAACCCGACCAACCTGGGTGAGTTGCTGCTGATCTCCATGCCGGCCCTGACCGAAGAAACCCGTAAGGGCTTCACCAAGCAGGCTCGCGATGTCGCTGAAGATGCCCGTGTTGCAGTGCGCAACATCCGTCGTGATGCGAACAGCCAGCTGAAGGATCTGGTCAAGGAAAAAGAAATCAGTGAAGACGAAGAACGTCGCGCCACTGGCGAAATTGATGATCTGACCAAAAAATACGTGGCTGAAATCGACGCGAATTTGGCGCAGAAAGAAAAAGACCTGATGGCCGTATAAGGGTCACGTTTTAATGGATAAGACAAAGCAGACTGCACCGGCCGCGGTGCCGCGCCATGTCGCGATCATCATGGATGGTAATAATCGCTGGGCGAAAAAACGCTTTATGCCGGGTGTCGCCGGGCATAAAGCGGGCGTGGATGCAGTGCGGGCGGTGATTGAGGTGTGTGCCGAGGCCAAGGTCGAAGTACTGACCCTGTTCGCGTTCTCCAGTGAGAACTGGCAGCGCCCGGCCGATGAAGTCAGTGCCTTGATGGATTTGTTCTTCAAGGCGCTGCGTCGCGAGGCCAAACGCCTCAACGACAACAACATCAGTTTGCGCATCATTGGCGACCGTTCGCGTTTTCATCCGGAGCTTCAGGCTGCCATGCGTGAAGCTGAGGCAATGACGGCGGGCACCAATCGCTTCATTCTGCAGATCGCTGCCAACTATGGCGGACAGTGGGATATCGCGCAGGCCGCACAGCGTCTGGCTCGGGAAGTCCAGGCCGGGCACCTGCGTCCGGAAGACATTACCCCGGAACTGTTGCAAACCTGTCTGGCGACCGGCGATTTGCCGTTGCCGGACTTGTGCATCCGTACCGGTGGCGAGCACCGCATCAGTAACTTCCTGCTGTGGCAACTGGCTTACGCCGAGTTGTACTTCTCCGACCTGTTCTGGCCGGACTTCAAACACGATGCCATGCGTACCGCGCTGGCCGATTTTGCTTCTCGGCAGCGCCGTTTCGGTAAAACGAGCGAGCAGGTCGAGGCTGGAGCCCGGGTTTAATGCTTAAACAACGAATCATCACTGCGCTGATCCTGCTGCCGATTGCCTTGTGCGGGTTTTTCCTGCTCGAGGGCACCGGTTTCGCGCTGTTCATCGGGCTGGTCGTGACTCTCGGTGCGTGGGAATGGGCTCGCCTGGCGGGCTTCACTGAGCAACCGATCCGCCTTGCCTATGCGGCTGTGGTCGCGCTGATGCTGTTTGTCATGCATATCGTGCCCGGGCTCGCGCCTTGGGTGTTGGGCGCTTCGGTGCTTTGGTGGGGCGTTGCAACCTATCTGGTGCTGACGTATCCGCGCTCCAGCGAGCTTTGGTCCAGCGCTGCCTGCAAGCTGATGATCGGTCTGCTGATCCTGCTGCCCGCCTGGCAAGGTCTGATTCAGATCAAACAGGAGCCTTTGGGCAACTGGCTGATCATGGCGGTGATGGTGCTGGTCTGGGGCGCTGATATCGGTGCTTATTTCTCGGGCCGGGCTTTTGGCAAGCGCAAGCTGGCGCCACAGGTCAGTCCCGGCAAAAGCTGGGAGGGTGTCTACGGCGGCCTCGTGGCGAGTCTGGTCATTACTGTCATTGTCGGTCTGGTTCGAGACTGGACGGTGGCGCAGCTGTTTAAAGGTCTGATAGGTGCAGCCATCATCGTATTTATCTCGGTGGTAGGCGATCTCACCGAAAGCATGTTCAAGCGTCAGTCCGGGATCAAGGACAGCAGTAATCTGCTTCCGGGGCATGGCGGCGTGCTGGACCGTATCGACAGCCTGACGGCAGCGATTCCGGTATTCGCTGTGCTCCTGTGGATGGCGGCACCGTGAGCCGCCCGCAGCAGATTACCGTCCTGGGGGCGACCGGTTCGATTGGTCTGAGCACGCTTGACGTCATCGCTCGCCATCCTGAGCGTTATCAGGTTTTCGCCTTGAGCGGTTTCACCCGTTTGAGCGAGCTGTTGGCGCTGTGCATTCGTCATACGCCGCGCTTCGCCGTGGTACCCGAGGCGGTTGCTGCCCGAGGCTTGCAGGACGACTTGCGCGCCGCAGGCCTGTCGACTCGCGTGCTGGTGGGTGAGGAAGGCCTGTGTCAGGTTGCTTCCGATCCTGAGGTCGATGCGGTCATGGCGGCTATCGTTGGCGCTGCGGGCTTGCGACCAACTCTGGCGGCGGTCGAAGCCGGCAAGAAAATTCTCCTGGCCAACAAAGAAGCATTGGTGATGTCCGGTGCGCTGTTCATGCAGGCGGTGCACAAGAGTGGTTCGGTGTTGCTGCCCATCGACAGCGAACACAATGCGATTTTCCAGTGCATGCCACAGGATTTCGCTCGTGGACTGGGTGCCGTCGGGGTGCGTCGGATTTTACTCACGGCCTCTGGTGGTCCGTTCCGACAGACACCTATGGCTGAACTGGTGCATGTTTCCCCTGAGCAAGCGTGCGCCCATCCGAACTGGTCCATGGGGCGCAAGATTTCGGTGGATTCGGCCAGCATGATGAACAAGGGGCTGGAGCTGATCGAAGCCTGCTGGCTGTTTAATGCCAAGCCGTCCCAGGTCGAAGTGGTGATTCATCCTCAAAGCGTGATTCATTCACTGGTCGATTACATCGACGGTTCTGTATTGGCCCAGTTAGGTAACCCTGACATGCGCACGCCGATCGCCAACGCGCTGGCTTGGCCTGAGCGAATCGACTCGGGTGTTGCGCCGCTGGACCTGTTTGCAATTGCGCGGTTGGACTTCCAGGCGCCTGATGAAGAGCGATTCCCGTGTCTGCGCCTTGCGCGTCAGGCGGCCGAATCCGGCAACAGCGCGCCGGCCATGCTCAATGCAGCGAATGAAGTGGCGGTCGCGGCCTTTCTCGACGGGCGGGTTCGCTACCCGGAAATCGCGAGTATCATCGAAGAAGTATTGAATCTCGAGCCCGTGGTTGCGGTTGATGATCTCGAGGCAGTGTTCACGGCCGACGCGAAAGCGCGAGTACTGGCCGAACAATGGTTGAGTCGTCACGGGCGGTAAGTGCTGCAATACGTTGACCCATGCGGCACTGGACAGGATTGCGGAGAAAGTAGATGAGCGCGCTCTATATGATTGTCGGCACCCTGGTGGCTTTGGGCGTGCTGGTCACCTTTCACGAATTCGGCCATTTTTGGGTCGCACGTCGCTGTGGGGTCAAAGTGCTGCGTTTCTCCGTGGGCTTCGGTATGCCGTTGCTGCGCTGGCACGACAAGAAGGGCACTGAGTTCGTCGTCGCCGCGATCCCGCTGGGCGGTTACGTGAAAATGCTCGATGAGCGCGAAGGCGAAGTGCCGGCTGATCAGCTCGATCAAACCTTCAATCGCAAATCCGTCCGCCAGCGTATCGCTATCGTATCGGCGGGTCCGATTGCCAACTTTTTATTGGCGATGATTTTTTTCTGGGGGCTCGCCATGCTCGGCAGCGAGCAAGTGCGCCCGGTCATTGGTGCGGTCGAATCCGGCAGTATCGCTGCCAAGGCTGGTTTGAGCGCGGGCCAGGAAATCATTGCCATCGATGGCGAACCAACTTCCGGTTGGGCTGCGGTGAACCTGCAGTTGGTCCGTCGTCTTGGGGAGAGCGGTTCCCTGCAGTTGCTGGTCCGTGATCAGGGTTCCACAGTGGATTCGCCCCGTGAACTGATGCTGGATAAATGGCTCAAGGGTGCCGATGAGCCGGATCCGATTCGTTCGCTGGGCTTGCGCCCTTGGCGTCCGGCGCTGCCACCGGTCCTGGCCGAACTTGATCCGAAAGGCCCGGCACAGGCTGCTGGCCTGAAGACCGGTGACCGACTGTTGGTTCTGGACGGCAAGTCGCTTGATGACTGGCAGCAGGTGGTGGACACGGTCCGTATGCACCCTGATACCAAAATCATGCTGCGCGTCGAGCGTGATGGTGCTCAAATCGACGTCCCTGTGACGCTGGCCGCTCGCGGCGAGAAGAAGGCACCCAGTGGTTATCTGGGGGCAGGGGTGAAGGCAGTTGATTGGCCGCCAGAGATGATTCGCGAAGTTAGTTATGGTCCTGTGGCAGCAATTGGGGAGGGTGCTCGACGCACCTGGACCATGAGCGTACTGACCCTCGATTCGCTCAAGAAAATGTTGTTCGGTGAGCTCTCGGTAAAAAACTTGAGTGGACCGATAACCATTGCTAAAGTGGCGGGCGCTTCTGCCCAGTCGGGTGTCGCTGATTTCCTGAATTTCCTTGCTTATCTGAGTATTAGCTTGGGGGTTCTGAATTTGTTGCCCATTCCTGTACTGGATGGGGGACATTTGTTGTTTTATCTGATCGAGTGGGCGCGTGGTCGCCCCTTGTCGGATCGGGTGCAGGGTTGGGGGATACAGATCGGTATCAGTTTGGTGATCGGGGTGATGTTGCTTGCTCTTGTCAATGATCTGGGTCGACTGTAACGCTTCGCTGAATTGCGAATCTGCCGCATTTTGCGGCAGTTTGTTTATTGCCAGTTGGAATAAGAAAGGACTTCATGAAACGTCTGCTGCTAACTGCGGTTCTCACCGTATTGATGATCGCCGAAGTTCACGCCGAGTCCTTCACTATCTCTGATATTCGCGTCAATGGCCTCCAGCGGGTCTCCGCGGGTAGCGTCTTTGGTGCTTTGCCGTTGAACGTCGGTGAACAGGCGGATGATCGTCGCCTGGTGGAATCCACTCGTGCGTTGTTCAAAACCGGTTTCTTTCAAGATATCCAGCTGGGCCGCGAAGGCAACGTCCTGGTCATCACTGTAGTCGAGCGCCCGTCGGTCGCCAGTATCGAGATCGAGGGTAACAAGGCGATCTCCACTGAAGACCTGATGAAAGGCCTCAAACAATCCGGTCTGGCCGAAGGCGAGATCTTCCAGCGCGCCACCCTCGAAGGTGTGCGTAACGAGCTGCAGCGTCAATACGTCGCTCAGGGTCGCTACTCGGCCACCGTCGACACCGAAGTGGTGCCGCAGCCGCGCAACCGCGTTGCGTTGAAGGTCAACATCAACGAAGGCACCGTTGCTGCTATCCAGCACATCAACGTGGTGGGTAACACCGTCTTCCCTGAAGAAGACCTGACCGACCTGTTTGAACTCAAGACCACCAACTGGCTGTCGTTCTTCAAGAACGATGACAAGTACGCTCGTGAAAAACTTTCCGGTGACCTGGAGCGTCTGCGCTCCTACTACCTGGACCGTGGTTATATCAACATGGATATCGCTTCGACCCAGGTGTCCATCACCCCGGACAAGAAGCACGTCTATATCACCGTCAACGTCAATGAAGGCGAGAAGTACACCGTCCGTGACGTCAAGCTGAGCGGTGACCTGAAAGTCCCTGAGGACCAGGTCAAGTCTCTGCTGCTGGTCCAGAAAGGCCAGGTGTTCTCGCGCAAACTGATGACCACCACGTCCGAACTGATCACCCGCCGTCTGGGTAACGAGGGTTACACCTTCGCCAACGTCAATGGCGTGCCTCAGCCTCACGATGAAGACCACACCGTCGATATCACGTTCGCCGTCGATCCGGGCAAGCGTGCTTACGTAAACCGCATCAACTTCCGTGGCAACACCAAGTCCGAAGACGAAGTGCTGCGCCGTGAAATGCGTCAGATGGAAGGTGGCTGGGCTTCGACTTACCTGATCGACCAGTCCAAGACTCGTCTAGAACGTCTGGGCTTCTTCAAGGAAGTCAACGTCGAAACACCGGCCGTGCCGGGCGTCGACGACCAGGTAGACGTGAACTACAGCGTTGAAGAACAGGCTTCCGGTTCGATTACCGCCAGCGTTGGTTTTGCCCAGAGCGCCGGTCTGATCCTCGGTGGTTCGATCACCCAGAACAACTTCCTGGGTACGGGTAACAAGGTCAGCATCGGCTTGACCCGCAGTCAGTACCAGAGCCGCTATAACTTCGGTTATGTCGACCCGTACTGGACTGCTGATGGCGTGAGCCTGGGTTACAACGCGTTTTATCGCACCACCGACTATAAAGACCTCGATGTCAACGTAGCCAGCTACGCCGTCGACAGTCTGGGTGCAGGCGTCAGCGTTGGTTACCCGATCAGCGAGACTTCGCGCCTGACCTTCGGTCTGTCTGCACAGGAAGACAAGATCAAGACTGGTCAGTACACCGTTGACGAGATTTTCGCCTTCGTTAACAAAGAAGGCGATCAGTACCTCAACTTCAAGGCATCGGCTGGTTGGTCAGAGTCCACCTTGAACAAAGGTGTACTGGCAACCCGTGGTCACTCCCAGAGCTTGACCGCGGAAGCCACGACGCCGGGCAGCGACTTGTCGTTCTTCAAGCTCGATTACCGCGGTCAATTGTTCCAGCCGCTGTCTGAAAATTACACCATGCGCCTCCACACCGAGCTGGGTTATGGCGATGGTTATGGTTCGACCGATGGCTTGCCGTTCTATGAAAACTACTATGCTGGTGGTTTCAACTCGGTACGTGGCTTCAAGGACAGCACTCTGGGGCCTCGTAGTACTCCGAGCCGTGGCGTGAACCCTGGGACCACAGCCGACCCGGATCAGGATCCACTACCGTTTGGTGGTAACGTCCTGATTCAGGGTGGTGTAGAAGTTCTGTTCCCTCTGCCTTTCGTGAAAGATCAGCGTTCCTTGCGCACTTCAGTATTCTGGGACGTGGGTAATGTGTTCGATTCGACTTGCAAGCAGAGCACTAACGCCAATGGTTCGCAGTCCAACACTCAGTGTAACGATGTCAGCCTGAGCAATATGGCCAGTTCGGTAGGTGTCGGTGTGACATGGGTTACCGCCCTGGGTCCGTTGAGCTTCGCCTTGGCGATGCCAGTCAAAAAACCGGACAGCAATGCCGAGACTCAAGTGTTCCAATTCTCCCTCGGCCAGACGTTCTAAGCGTCTGACCCAAGATAACGACAATGGATTTTGTAGGAGTGCATCGTGCGTAAGTTGACTCAATTGGTTCTCCTGGCGACCGTACTGGTTGCAGGTCCGGCTTTTGCCGACATGAAAATCGCCGTGCTGAACTATCAGATGGCTCTGCTGGAATCGGATGCGGCCAAGAAGTACGCCGTTGATGCCGAGAAGAAGTTCGGCCCACAGCTGACCAAGCTCAAGACTCTGGAAAGCAGTGCCAAAGGTATCCAGGACCGTCTGATGGCTGGCGGCGACAAGATGCAGCAAGGTGAGCGTGAACGCCTGGAGCTCGAGTTCAAGCAAAAGGCCCGCGACTTCCAGTTCCAGTCCAAGGAACTGAACGAAGCCAAAGCCGTTGCCGACCGTGAAATGCTGAAGCAGCTCAAGCCGAAACTGGACAGCGCTGTGGAAGAAGTCATCAAGAAAGGTGCTTTTGACCTGGTCTTCGAGCGTGGCGCAGTGATTGATGTCAAACCTCAGTACGACATCACTCGCCAGGTTATCGAGCGCATGAATCAGCTGAAGTAACCATGACAGCGACTATAAAGCTCGGCCAATTGGCCGAGTTCCTCGGCGCCACACTGCGTGGCGACCCGGAGAAAGAAATTACTGGGCTAGCCACTTTGCAAGAGGCTGGCCCAGCTCAGTTGAGCTTTCTCGCAAACCCCCAATACCGTAAATACCTGGCGGACAGCCGGGCCGCAGCGTTGTTGCTGAAGGCCGCTGATGCTGAAGGTTTTGCAGGTAATGCGCTGGTCGTGCCTGATCCGTATCTGGCCTACGCGCGGATTTCCCATCTGTTCGATCCCAAGCCAAAGGCCGCTGTCGGTATTCATCCGACAGCCGTTGTGGCAGCGGATGCAGTGGTCGATCCGGCGGCGAGCATTGGCGCCTTTGCGGTGATCGAAAGCTGCGCGCGTATTGCTGCGGGTGTGACTATTGGCGCGCACTGCTTCATCGGTGCTCGCTGCGAGATTGGCGAGGGCGGTTGGTTGGCCCCGCGAGTCACGCTGTATCACGACGTGCGCATCGGTAAGCGGGTGGTGATTCAATCCGGCGCGGTGCTCGGTGGCGAGGGGTTCGGTTTTGCCAACGAGAAAGGTGTCTGGCAGAAGATCGCCCAGATCGGTGGTGTGCTGGTCGGTGACGACGTGGAGATTGGCGTGAATACAGCTATCGATCGCGGTGCACTGGCCGATACCGTTCTGGGTAATGGTGTGAAGCTCGACAACCAGATTCAGATCGCCCACAACGTGCAGGTCGGTGATCACACCGCCATGGCAGCGTGTGTGGGAATCTCCGGCAGCACCAAAATCGGCAAGCATTGCATGCTCGCCGGTGGCGTAGGGCTGGTGGGGCATATCGAAATTTGCGACAACGTTTTCATCACCGGGATGACCATGGTGACCCATTCGATTACCGAAAAGGGTTCCTATTCTTCCGGTACAGCCATGCAACCGGCAGCCGAGTGGCGCAAAAGCGCGGCACGCATCCGTCAGCTCGATGACATCGCGCGGCGGTTGCGACAGCTGGAAAAGCGAGTAGGGGAAGTGACCCCTGACGGTAATGCTTCATCAGATGGCTGATACCATTTCCATATCAAGTGTGCACAGCCGCTAGACTGCCTCCTTGATTTGCTAGAGGGGTGCGCGTCAGTCGCGCCTCCCAATCTTTACATAGGCTTCCCCCCGAAATGATGGACATCAACGAGATTCGCGAATACCTGCCTCACCGTTACCCGTTCCTGCTGGTGGACCGGGTCGTGGATCTGGATGTGGAAGGCAAGCGCATTCGCGCCTACAAGAATGTCAGCATCAACGAACCGTTCTTCAATGGTCACTTCCCCGCGCATCCAATCATGCCGGGCGTATTGATCATCGAAGCGATGGCTCAGGCTGCCGGTATCCTTGGCTTCAAAATGCTTGACGTGAAGCCAGCCGACGGCACGCTCTACTACTTTGTTGGCTCCGACAAGCTGCGTTTTCGCCAGCCCGTCACCCCAGGCGATCAGTTGATCCTCGAAGCCCGCTTCATCAGTTGCAAGCGTCAGATCTGGAAGTTCGAGTGCCAGGCTTCGGTCGATGGCAAGCCAGTCTGCTCTGCTGAAATCATCTGCGCGGAACGCAAACTATGAGTTTGATTGACCCTCGCGCAATCATCGATCCGACGGCTATCCTGGCCGACGGCGTCGAGGTCGGCCCTTGGTCGATCATCGGTGCAGGTGTGGAAATCGGCGAGGGGACAGTGATCGGGCCGCATGTGATTCTCAAAGGCCCGACCCGAATCGGAAAGCACAACCGCATCTACCAGTTCTCTTCGGTAGGTGAGGACACGCCCGATCTGAAATACAAGGGTGAAGAAACTCGCCTGGTCATCGGTGACCACAACGTAATCCGTGAAGGCGTGACGATTCACCGTGGGACCGTTCAGGACCGTTCTGAAACAACCCTGGGTGATCACAATCTGATCATGGCTTATGCCCACATCGGCCACGACAGCGTCATCGGCAACCACTGCATCCTGGTCAACAACACCGCGTTGGCGGGCCATGTGCACGTTGAAGACTGGGCGATCCTGTCCGGTTTTACCCTGGTTCACCAGTATTGCCACATCGGCGCCCACAGCTTTTCCGGTATGGGCACCGCCATCGGCAAGGATGTCCCGGCCTACGTCACGGTGTTCGGCAACCCGGCAGAAGCCCGCAGCATGAACTTCGAAGGCATGCGCCGTCGCGGTTTCAGCGAAGATGCGATTCACGCGCTACGGCGTGCCTACAAGGTGGTTTATCGCCAGGGCCTGACGGTCGAACAGGCACTCGCCGAACTGGCCGAGCCTTCGGATCAGTTCCCGGAAGTCGCGGTATTCCGTGATTCCATCCAGTCTTCGAACCGCGGCATCACTCGTTAATCATGGCTAATCTGCGTATTGCGCTGGTGGCGGGTGAGGCTTCCGGCGACATTCTTGGCGCGGGTCTCATGCGCGCACTCAAGGCACAGCATCCGGCAGTCGAGTTCATCGGTGTCGGTGGTCCGCTGATGCAGGCCGAAGGCCTGACTTCGTATTTCCCGATGGAACGTCTTTCGGTCATGGGCCTGGTGGAAGTGCTGGGCCGCTTGCGCGAGTTGCTGGCACGCCGCAAGAAACTGGTTGCCGACCTGATCGCCGAGAAGCCGGACGTGTTCATCGGTATCGATGCCCCGGACTTCAACCTCAATATCGAACTCAAGCTGCGTCAGGCCGGGATCAAGACCGTGCATTACGTGAGCCCGTCGGTTTGGGCGTGGCGGCAGAAACGGGTGCTGAAGATTCGCGAAGGCTGCGATCTGATGCTGACGCTGTTCCCGTTCGAAGCGAAATTCTATGAAGAGAAGGGCGTGCCGGTGCGGTTTGTCGGGCACTCCCTGGCCGATGCGATTCCGCTTGAGGCTGATCGCGCCGCAGCGCGTGCCGAACTTGGCTTGCCGGATGGGCCGCTGGTTGCCCTGATGCCGGGCAGCCGTGGCGGTGAGGTTGGGCGTCTTGGTGCGCTGTTCCTCGATACCGCCCAGCGCTTGCGGGCCCTGCGTCCGGGCGTACGCTTCGTCATGCCATGCGCGAGCCCGCAGCGCCGGGCCCAGCTTGAAGAGCTGCTGGCCGGTCGCGATCTGCCGCTGACATTGCTTGATGGCAAATCCCATCTGGCCCTGGCGGCCTGCGACGCGGTACTGATTGCCTCCGGAACGGCGACGCTTGAAGCGTTGTTGTACAAACGACCGATGGTGGTCGCGTACCGCTTGGCACCGCTGACGTTCTGGATTCTCAAGCGCATGGTGAAAAGTCCCTACATCTCCTTGCCGAACCTGCTGGCCCAGCGCCTGTTGGTGCCCGAGTTGTTGCAGGACGATGCGACGGTTGAAGCCTTGGCCCAGACGCTGTCGCCACTGATCGAAGGCGGTGAAGAACAGACTCGCGGCTTCGACGAAATCCACCGGACCCTTCGTCTGGATGCCTCCAACCAGGCTGCAGATGCAGTGCTGAACCTGATCGGCCAAGTACAATGAGTAAAACAAGCATGCAAATGGGGCTGGATTTCACCTTGGTCGCTGAAGTTGAAGAATTGGTTGCCGGTGTTGACGAAGTCGGTCGCGGCCCACTCTGTGGCGCCGTGGTAACGGCTGCCGTGATCCTTGATCCGAGCCGTCCGATCCTGGGTCTGAACGACTCGAAGAAGCTCACCGAAGCCCGCCGCGAAAAACTCTATGACGAAATCTGCGAAAAGGCCCTGAGCTGGTGCATCGCCCGGGCTGAAGTCGAAGAAATCGACGAGCTGAACATCTTGCACGCCACCATGCTGGCCATGCAGCGCGCCATCGAAGGTCTGCACATTCAGCCGAAACTGGCGATGATCGACGGCAACCGCTGCCCGAAACTGTCCATGCGCGCCGAAGCGGTGGTGCAGGGCGACGGCAAGGTACCGGCCATCGCTGCAGCGTCGATTCTGGCCAAGGTCAGCCGCGACCGCGAGATGGCAGCGTTCGAATTGATTTACCCGGGTTACGGCATTGGCGGCCACAAAGGCTACCCGACGCCCGTTCACCTGGAGGCGCTGGCCCGCTTGGGGCCAACGCCGATTCACCGCCGCTCGTTCGCCCCGGTTCGCCTGGCGTACGAGGCGCGGGAAAACCTGATCGAGAGTTAGTCGCAAGGCTGATGTTTTTGCCAAGGCCCGGTACAATCCGGGCCTTGTTGTCTTCACGTTTCTAGACAGGATCACTATGCCGGCTTCATTCGTTCATCTACGCCTGCACACTGAGTATTCCCTGGTCGACGGTCTTGTGCGGATCAAACCGCTGGTCAAGACCCTGGTCGGCATGAACATGCCTGCCGTAGCGGTCACCGACCAGAACAACATGTGTTCCCTGGTCAAATTCTACAAAGCCGCCATGGGCGCCGGGATCAAGCCGATCTGTGGCGCCGACCTGTGGCTGTCGAACAAGGATCCGGATAACGCTCTGAGCCGGATCAGCCTGCTGGCGATGAACGCCGTGGGTTATCGCAACCTCACCGAACTGATCTCTCGCGGCTTCATCGACGGCCAGCGCAATGGCTCGGTCATCATCGAGCGTGAGTGGGTGGCCGAAGCCAGCGAAGGCTTGATCATGCTGTCGGCGGCCAAAGAAGGCGAGATCGGCCTGGCGATGCTCAGTGGCAACCCGGCCGAAGCGGAAAACCTGGCACGTGAATGGATGGCCGTGTTCCCGGATCGCTTCTACCTGGAAATCCAGCGCACCAACCGCCCCAACGACGAAGAACAGTTGCACGGTGCCGTGGCCCTGGCGGAAAAAATCGGTGCGCCGCTGGTCGCGACCAACGACGTGCGCTTCATCAAGCAGGAAGACTTCGCCGCCCACGAAACCCGCGTTTGCATCGGTGAAGGCCGCGCCCTCGACGATCCGCGGCGTTCGAAAAATTACAGCGATCAGCAATACCTCAAAAGCGCCGAGGAAATGGCCGAGCTGTTCAGCGACATTCCCGAAGCGCTGGAAAACACCGTCGAGATTGCCAAGCGCTGCAACATCGAAGTGAAGCTGGGCACTCACTTCCTGCCCAACTTCCCGATCCCCGATGGCATGACCATCGACGAGTATTTCCGCAAGGTTTCCTTCGATGGCCTGGAAGATCGCCTCAGCGTTCTGCTGCCCAGGGACACCACCGAAGACTACGAAACCAAGCGTCAGGTCTACGTCGACCGGCTGAATTTCGAGCTGGATATCATCATCCAGATGGGTTTCCCCGGTTACTTCCTGATCGTTATGGACTTTATCCAGTGGGCCAAGAGCAACGGCGTGCCGGTGGGGCCGGGCCGTGGATCGGGTGCCGGGTCGCTGGTGGCCTATGTGCAGAAGATCACCGACCTTGACCCGCTGGAATATGACCTGCTGTTCGAACGTTTCCTTAACCCGGAACGGGTATCCATGCCCGACTTCGACGTCGACTTCTGCATGGACGGTCGTGACCGTGTAATCGACTACGTGGCCGAAAAATACGGCCGCAATGCGGTAAGCCAGATCATCACTTTCGGTTCCATGGCGGCCAAGGCTGTGGTCCGTGACGTGGCGCGGGTGCAGGGCAAGTCTTACGGTCTGGCGGATCGTCTGTCGAAGATGATCCCGTTCGAAGTCGGCATGACCCTGGAAAAGGCCTACGAACAGGAAGAAATCCTGCGTGACTTCATCAAGGTTGATGAAGAGGCCGCCGAAATCTGGGAAATGGCCCGCAAGCTTGAAGGCGTTGTGCGTAACGTCGGCAAACACGCCGGTGGTGTGGTTATTGCCCCGACCAAACTGACTGACTTCTCGCCGATTTATTGCGATGAGGCCGGTGATGGCCTGGTCACCCAGTTCGACAAGGACGACGTTGAAGCTGCTGGCCTGGTGAAGTTCGACTTCCTCGGTCTGCGGACCCTGACGGTCATCGACTGGGCGCTGAAAACCATCAACCGTGATCGCGCCAAGGTTGATGAGCCGCCGCTGGATATCGCGTTCATCCCGCTGGATGACAAGCCGACTTACCAGTTGCTGCAAAAAGCCGAAACCACCGCGGTGTTCCAGCTCGAGTCGCGCGGCATGAAAGAGCTGATCAAAAAGCTCAAGCCCGACTGCCTGGAAGACTTGATCGCACTGGTGGCCCTGTTCCGTCCGGGCCCATTGCAATCGGGCATGGTGGACGACTTTATCAACCGTAAGCACGGTCGCGCCGAACTCGCGTACCCGCACTCGGACTACCAGTACGAAGGCCTCAAGCCGGTTCTGGCACCGACTTACGGCATCATCCTGTATCAGGAACAGGTGATGCAGATTGCTCAGGTCATGGCCGGTTACACCCTCGGCGGCGCGGACATGCTGCGTCGAGCCATGGGTAAGAAAAAACCCGAAGAAATGGCCAAGCAGCGCGGCGGTTTCATTGACGGTTGCAAGACCAACAATATCGACGCCGACCTGGCCGGTAACATTTTTGACCTGGTAGAGAAATTCGCCGGTTACGGCTTCAACAAATCCCACTCCGCCGCTTATGGCCTGGTGTCATACCAGACCGCTTGGCTGAAAACGCACTACCCGGCGCCATTCATGGCCGCGGTACTGTCGGCGGATATGCACAACACCGACAAGGTCGTGACCTTGATCGAAGAAATTCGCACCATGAAGCTGCGTCTCGACGCGCCGGATGTGAATACTTCGGAGTTCAAGTTCACGGTGAATGACGAAGGCCGGATTATTTACGGCCTCGGCGCGATCAAAGGTGTGGGCGAAGGTCCGGTGGAAGCCATCACCGAGGCGCGTCAGGAAGGTCCGTTCAAGGATCTGTTCGATTTCTGCGCCCGTGTCGACCTCAAACGTATCAACAAGCGCACCCTGGACGGTTTGATCCGCAGCGGTGCGCTGGATCGTCTGGGCCCTTACTTCCATGACGAGCAGAAAGCCTATCAGGCCAATATCGACCGCAACCGAGCGGTCTTGCTGAATGCCATGGAAGGGGCGATCAAGGCGGCCGAACAAACCGCGCGTACCCACGACAGTGGTCATGTCGACCTGTTTGGCGGTTTGTTCGTCGAAGAAGATGCCGACGTCTATGCCAATCACCGCAAAGCCAAGGAACTGACCCTCAAGGAACGCCTGAAAGGGGAGAAAGACACCCTGGGCCTGTACCTGACCGGTCACCCGATCGATGAATACGAAGGTGAGATCCGCCGTTTCGCCCGTCAGCGCATCATTGACCTGAAACCGGCCCGTGATACCCAGACCGTTGCGGGCATGATCATCGCCCTGCGAGTCATGAAGAACAAAAAGGGCGACAAGATGGGTTTTATCACCCTCGACGACCGCTCGGGCCGGATCGAAGCGTCGCTGTTCGCTGAAGCATTCCATTCGGCGCAGTCGCTGTTGCAGACCGACGCGATGGTGGTGGTCGAAGGCGAAGTCAGTAACGACGATTTCTCCGGTGGCTTGCGGCTGCGGGTCAAGCGGGTGATGAGCATGGAAGATGCACGCACCAACCTGGCCGAAAGCCTGCGCTTGAAGCTGCAGACCCAGGATTTGAAAGGCGATCAGCTACGCTGGCTCGGTGAGTTGTTCAAGCGTCACCGTGGCGCGTGCCCTATCACCATGGAATACACCAGTCCCGATGCGAAGGCCTTGCTGCAGTTCGGCGAGACCTGGCGGATCGACCCGGCGGATGCCTTGATTCAAGCCCTGCGTGACCAGTTCGGGCGAGACAACGTCTTCCTCCAATACCGTTGACGGTCAGGTGCTATAGAAGCGCCTGATCTCGACCTGAATTTTTAATCTCGACCTGAACGCGCCTCTCCCTTAAGGTAGGGCGCGAATAGACAACCGGCCGGCCCAAGCTCTCTTGGATGTCGACCCAAGACGGACGCCTATGAACCCGAATTTTCTAGATTTCGAACAGCCGATCGCCGACCTGCAAGCCAAGATCGAAGAGTTGCGCTTGGTCGGTAATGACAATTCGCTGAATATCGGCGATGAGATCTCCCGCCTGCAGGACAAAAGCAGCACGCTGACCGAAGACATCTTCGGCAAGCTGACCAGCTGGCAGATCGCGCGTCTGGCGCGTCACCCGAAACGTCCGTACACCCTGGACTACATCGAACACATCTTCACCGAGTTCGACGAGCTGCACGGCGACCGTCACTTCTCCGACGACGCTGCGATCGTGGGCGGCATTGCCCGTCTGGACGACCAGCCGGTAATGATCATCGGTCACCAGAAAGGCCGTGAAGTGCGCGAGAAAGTTCGCCGCAACTTCGGCATGCCGCGTCCGGAAGGCTACCGCAAGGCGTGCCGCCTGATGGAAATGGCCGAACGTTTCAAAATGCCGATCCTGACCTTCATCGACACCCCGGGCGCCTACCCTGGTATCGACGCTGAAGAGCGCAACCAGAGTGAAGCGATTGCCTGGAACCTGCGCGTCATGGCGCGCCTGAAAACCCCAATCATCGCCACCGTGATCGGTGAAGGTGGTTCCGGTGGTGCTTTGGCGATCGGCGTTTGCGATCAACTGAACATGCTGCAGTACTCGACTTACGCGGTGATTTCGCCGGAAGGTTGCGCCTCGATTCTGTGGAAGACCGCCGAAAAAGCGCCGGACGCAGCTGAAGCCATGGGCATCACTGCCGAGCGCCTGAAACACCTGGGTATTGTGGATAAAGTGATCAGCGAGCCTTTGGGTGGCGCACACCGTAATCCGGCTGCTGCAGCTGCATCGATCCGTGCCGAGCTGAGCTCGCAGCTGGCGATGTTGAAGAAGTTCGATAACGAAGCGCTGTTGGCTCGTCGTTACGAGCGTCTGATGAGCTACGGTCTCTGATCTGACCTCGCTTTACCTATGTGGGAGCGAGCCTGCTCGCGATGGCGGTTTAACATTCAACTAATCTGTTGGCTGTTATGCCGCTATCGCGAGCAGGCTCGCTCCCACATTTGTTTTGTGTAAAGGGAACGCTATGAGTCGGCCAATGATTGATTTGCCTGCCAGGCTTTTGCTGAATCTGAAACCGTGGCGCAACGCTACGGCCTGGCGCATCGCCTTCTCCGGTGGTCTCGACTCCACCGTTCTGCTGCACCTTCTCATACACCTCGCGAAAACCGAATCCTTGCCGGCGCTAAGCGCCATCCATGTTCATCACGGCCTTCAGGCTGTGGCTGATGCGTGGCCGGATCATTGTCAGTCGGTCTGTGATGCGCTGGGTGTGCCGCTGCAGGTTGTTCGTGTGCAGGTTCAATCCGGCGCCAGCCTTGAGCGTGCCGCCCGGGATGCGCGATATGCCGCGTTCATCGAGGCGACTCAGGCCAATGAGGTGTTGATGACCGCCCAGCACCGCGACGATCAGGCGGAAACGTTGTTGTTTCGGCTGTTGCGTGGGGCAGGGGTGAGGGGATTGTCG